>CAZAQD010000001.1:0-9094 GCA_964487425.1 uncultured Marvinbryantia sp.
CCGTAATCTGTGCGGACGAATTGGTCGCCCAGATTATGGAGTCGATATCCCCCGACAACAGCTCTTCCTCTTCCGCAGCCATAGCAGCTTCCACCGCTGCCTCCTCTATAACATCACCCAGGATCCATTCCTCATCCGGCACAGTATTCCCGATTTCTTCCTCGCCGTCTGTCTCCTTCAGGCTCTCTTCCGTCTGCCCCTGCAGAGCTTCTTCGCTATTCTCCGCAGTATTTTCAGACAACTGCTCTTCCTCTTCTATCACCTCAGGGATCAGCTCTTCTTCCTCCTCTGGATACTCCGCCTGTGCGGTCCATTCCACCGTCTCTTCATCCTCTGCCGCCACACAGGACATCGGTGTCTGTGCTGCCACGATTGCTGCCAGACATACTGCCATTCCCCTTTTCCATACTGTCTTTTTGCCTCCCCGTTTTCTCATGGCGTAACCTCCAACTACTGTTTCAACGCTTGCTTATTCCTGCGTACATGATGCATTCTTCTATTTTCGAACAAACTCCTAAACATATAATATGTCAATACAATGTTTATGTCAATTAAATCACGGCATTTTCACACAATTTTTCACAAGATATTGCAAAGAATGCCACCATATTGCACAAACAGCCCTTCTGCTTATAAAAACAAAGGCTTATAAAAACAAAATTCCCACCACACGGGCGGGAATCTCTTTTTCCTCTTTTGTCTGTCACTTCTGTATTTATATATCCGTTTCCCGGAACCTATCGTTTATCATAATCGACAAATTCCAGGCTTATAATTCCGATCAGTGCATAGAGCACGGCAAAACAGGCTAAAATCGCCCATTCCTTTAAAATGTTGTTTACCTGATAATCATAATCCGCCACTGCCATATACTGAGCCGTATATTCCTCCAGATCCTCTCTGTCCTCCTCGCTGAGGGCGCTGTATAAATCCTTCACCGCCGGAATTTTCCGAAACATCTCCAGTTCTTTTATCACGACGGTAGAGGGCAGCCCGTTATAGTCGGACTCTGTACATACCGCATAGATCCCCCATTTGCTGATGGTCGCATTCGAGAGCTTTTCCGGGATCCCATGCAAAGGAAAGGCTACCCCCGCAAATACAAGCTGCACAATCAGGAGAAAAGGCATGACTGTCATAGCAGAAGTTGTCGTGTGCACAATGCAGGATACCATCAGAGCCAGCATATCAGAGGCATACGTGATGAGAAACAGGGTAATCAGCATATCCGGCACAATATTTCCTGTCACCAGCCCTTTTTTCGGAAATACTATTCCCGCCAACCGGTAGACGCCCATCGTGATGATGACCTGCAGCACACACAAAAAAGCCTGATAAATCATATGCGCCGCAACATAGGAGGAAATATGCAGCCCTGCCCGGTGCTCTCTCTTGATAATTCCCCGCTCCCGGCAAACTACCTGGATCGAGTTAAAAAATCCGTTCCAGATACAGCAGCAGACAAACGCAAGGGAACCGATTTTAGTCCCTTCCATATTGAGGAACATATTTTTCCCTACCACATAAGCCACCATCGCCGCGATTACTGCCGACATGGGCAATACCTTCCAGTCCTTCTCATGAATAAAAATGCGAAACAGTTTTCCGAGATAAATCCTGATCTGTGCCAGACGCCCGGTGTGCCTTTCCTCTATGGGAACCTGCGTTTTGCTCTCCATTCGCTCTCCTACCTTTCTCCGGTGAGGGCTTTGAACTTTTCTATATATTCGTCCGCCCTTCCCTCACCGCCCTCGTCCTTGCCGTTAATCTGGCGCACAATCTCTTCCATAGAGCTTTCGCCAAAAAAGGTTTTCGCTTCTTCAACAGAACCATAGTAAGCCAGATGTCCGACATGGTCCTCGCCCTTTGCAAGCACAATCACTTTATCAAAGAGGTCAATTACGCGATCCGGCGTATGGGTAATCACAATCACAATCTTTTTGTCGTTGGCAATTTTCCTTAAAGCTTCCATCAATTCCCTTGCCATCACGCCATCAAGCCCGGAATCCGGCTCATCCAGGATGAACAGGTCGGGATCCGCTACAAATTCCACCGCAATCGATAAGCGCTTCCTCTGCCCGCCGGACAGCTTGCCCACCAGCTCTGTGCTCTCGTTATCCAGCCCCAGCATGGTAAGAAGCTGCTGCACCCGCTGCCTGCGCTCTTCTGCCGAGCAGTGAACCGGCATCCGCATCTGGGCAGCGTTCATCAGCGTCATAATAACGGTATCATCGGTACGCAGAAGATCCTGCTGGGGAACCATGCCGATATTATATTTCAACTGATTATAATTCCGGTAGATATTCTTGTCTCCCTCCAGAATCGTCGCTTTCGCCTTCTCATAACCGGTGACCGCGTTGACAAAGGTCGTCTTACCCGCGCCCGAACCGCCCAGCAGCAGCACCATTTCACCCGGATAGATCGTCAAATCAATATCTTTCAGCAGCGTATGCTTTTTCAAAAGCTGCCAGACGCTGCGCTCCTCAATGTGAATTGACAAACGGTTTTCCGTATATTGCCGGTGGCTGTATCTTAGCTGGTTTTCACAAAAATAGAATACGGTATTGCCGATGCAGATTTCATCCTGATCCGCCAGCGCCCGCTTCTGCTCTAGCCTGCACCCGTTCAGCTTCACGCCAAACTTTGTGCTGGTATCCTCGATTTCCCATTTTCCGTCCTCAAACCGCAGCGTTGCATAATGCTCTGGCATCTCTCCCATGCTGGCAAACGCTTCCTCGTTGCCGTTCGCCTCCTCAAAGCGGCTGATAAAAACCTCCTCATCCTGTGCCTTTAAATCCAGGGTTTTCCACTCCACTGGCATTTCCTTATTCTCTTTCTCCATCCTTTCTCCTTCTCTGTACCCTTTCTTGCTTCCTATCAGGAATGGCTGGCTGAGTTCAGAGTAATGCCGTACTTATCCAAAATCAGCTTCATCTCCCTGTTCATGTTCCTGCCAAGCTGCGCCTTATCTGCCTCATTGCAGGCAGCCGTCAGGCGGATGTTTACATTATTCCCTGTCAAAGAATATACGCCGTTATAGGTAGGACCTTTTAAGATGGCCGGCAGTTTTTTCTTCATTTCCGGCAGCTCTTTCTGGAGGATTTCCTCTATACGCTTCAGTGTAATGTCTTCGGTAAGGCCAAGCCCCAGATCACAGTAACAGTAGGAATTGCGCTTGGTCATATTGATAACCCCGCTGACCGCGCTGTTGCTGATAATCTTCACATTTTCGCCTACGTCCATGACTTTCGTTGTCCGCACACCGATCTCCTGTACCGTACCGCGCCAGTCGCCGATCGTCACGATATCTCCCACCTGGAACTCTCCCTCAAAAATGATGAACAGCCCCGCCAGGATATCGGAAACCAGTTCTTTTGCCCCAAGCCCGATCACTAGCGACAGAATACCGGCGGAAGCCAGCAGTGTCTGCGTATCCACGCCAAAAAGAGCGAAGCAATAATAGACCATTGCGATCACAAACAGATACTTTACAAAATTGCGCAGAAGGTGGCAAACAGTCGCCCCTTTGGCGTTCAACGCTCTGGAAAGCAGTTGTAAAACCCCTCTGACAATGATTACCGCCACACTGCCGACACAGAGAATCATAATGCACCCGGTCAAGGCGAATACGTTCAGGCTGCGTTCCCAGTTTCCATTGATAATATGCAGGAAAATAGAATCCTCCGTAAAGAAACGATCTTTAAAGAAGACCGCGAGGCAAATTGCCAATGCCATCAGGGAAACCAGCCCTTCTATAACGGCAGCGATTTTCTGCTCCGGCGTTCTTTCACTCCAACGGAGACTGGAACTGGACCACCGGCTTGCCGCCGCCTTTGACTTCTTTACCGTTCCATCCGGCATCATCACGTCTACCATCGGGCCTTCAACGCTTTCCTTTTTCTCAGTTCCTTCCTCTTCCATACTGCCGACAGTCTCTTTGCCTTTGCCGCCAAACGCCAGCAAAAGGAACACCAAAAGCATACAGATCAGCCCTGCCGCGCCGCTTGCCAGCGACACCCACAGCCTGGTTGCCATCAGCCTGCTTTGCGGTACCGCTACATAGAGATAATAGCTGTCTGTTTCCAGCCCGGAAGCAAAATACTTCTGGTTATTGATGGTAATATAGTCACAATACCCGTCACGGAACTGGTTCTCTTTCATCCCGTATTCCAGGGCATTTTTCCCTTCGAGCCTTTCATCCGGGAAATATAAAAACTCCTGCGTCTCTTTATCTACAGCAAACGCAAAGCCGCCCGCGCTCGCTTTTATGCCGCCGAGCACAACATCAAGCGTCGTCGTCTGTAAAGCGCTCTCCAATTTATCCGGTACAACGCTCATCTGCACAAAGCCGTCCGCATTTCCCTCCTCATCCTTCATGAGGACGCCAATAAACTGGCGGTAGGTTCCCGATATCTGATCCGGCTGCGCCTCCTGGATATAATATTCCTGTCCCTGGAGCAGCCCCGCAAACTCATAGGACTGGTCCTCCGGGTCTTCGCTGATAGTGAAATTAACATAGGTGGAATCCGACAGGACTTCCTTCCCGTTTTTATCAAAAATCATCAAAAACTCCGCTCCCAGTGCCTCGCTCAGCCCGGACAGCCCCTCTTTCGTCCAAAGCTGATGGTTACCGCCTAATATGTAAGCCGCCATCTGGCATTTATTGAGATAGCGCCGGTTGTACTGCGCCGTCACCAGCTCAATCTCATCATCATTTGCCTCCAGCGTCTCTTCCGCTTCCTGCACCTGGCGGTTGTTGCTCATTGAACGCAGAGAAAGCGAAAACAGCGTCTGCATATAAAAGGAAACGACGATAATCAGAAGCAGCCCCACACCGGAAAAGGTCAGGCACTTTCTTCCCACAATCCGATTGTAATAAACCCTGCCGAAAACCCGGCTCTGCTCTTCCCCGCTGTGCGCACGCTGCTCTCTGATAAGCAAAACAGAGTAAAGCACGACGGAAGTAATCACAATAAAGAAGACAAACAATATCACCGCCACCGTAATATTTCTGGAAAAAGTCATCTCTTCCTCCGGGACGGCGCAGATCACAAAGGCATCCTCCGCCGAAATATTCTTCACTCCACAGAAGAACGACTCGCCGTTAATGTTCATCCACGCAAAATTATCATCGGAAAGGTCTTCCACCTTAATTCCTGCGTCCAGGGAGTCCAGCCCTACAAGCTCTTCATCCGGGTAATACAGGAAGGTATAATCCTGGTTGGACACGGCAAAGGAAAATCCCTTCAGCCCTACATTTACATTGTCAAGGATACTTTTCCACGACGAGGTATCCTCCTGGATGCCATGCAGCTCAGCCGGATCCTGCTCGATCACTGCCTCCCGTTCCTCATCAATCTTAGCGCCGTAATACCTTCGAGCCACGCCGTCGATCTCCACCTCGAACGCCTGTGACGGCTCACCCGTCTCAAATACCGTGCGAAGCTGATTATAACGCGGATAGGTAAAGTCCGCTGCCGATTTTTCCGCTTTTGCGATTAAATTTCCCTCAGCATCGACCACCAGAATATTATTTACGTTCATCGCATCTGCCAGTTCCCGCATCTTTGCGTCCGTGTAAGTAAAATTCTGGTCATAGTTCGCCATATACGCTACTGTCGCTGCTTTTGACTGATAAACCTCGTCATAGCTGTCCGCATTTTGTGCCGCCAGCAAATCCGCCTCTTCGATTACCTGCTGCATCCCGTCCAGCTTGTCCTGCGTATTCTCCTGCTGGCTGCTGACAAGAAGCCCTGTCTGTATCTGAATCAGAAAATTTGCAAAAATCACGATACAGATCACATCCAGCAGCAGCGCCGCCACTATTTTCCCTCTTAAACTCTTTTGCATTCTCTCAGCCGTCCTCCTAGTTCCACTTTTCTATCAGAGCATCGATTGTTCCGTCATCCAGCATTTCCTGCACTGCCTGTTCTACCAATGCGCTAAGCTCAGACTCTTTTCTGGTCGCTACCGCATAATCTTCCTCTCCGATTTTCTCTTCAAGAATTTCTCTGTCGTCCTCCATATATGCCCTGGCGATACAGCCGTCCATACACACCGCATCCACCGTTCCTTCCTCCAGCGCGACAGATAGCTCCTGATAGGAGCTTAATTTTACCAGAGAACTGCCCTTCGTATCTTCCGCCGTAATCAATCCCAGGTCAATCATTTTCTGAGACAATTTGGGCGCTGTGTTGGCGCCGTCCAGTACCCCGACCTTTTTTCCCACCAGGTCCTCCATGCTTTGTATCATCGTGGATTTCTCCACCATGATGCTGCTGTAATCCGTATAATAGGCGGGAGAAAAATCAAAATTTTCCAGCCGTGATTCCTCTATGGAATATGCCGCAATCAGGCAGTCCACTTCACCGTCCAGCAGCGTATCCTTTCTGTTCTCGGGATTCACACTGGTATATTCCACACTGTCATATCCCAATTTCTCCGCCAGCGCTTCTGCCAGGTCGATCTCCAGCCCATAATATTTTCCGGTATTGGGATTTAAGTAGCCAAAATGCATAATGTCATCACGCACGCCCACCTTTAACGATTTTTGCGCCGCCTGCGCATTGGCGCCCGCCCCCACTAATGTCAAAGCCAAAAGCCCTGCAAAAACTCCTACTTTCATCTTGTTCTTCCCTTCACTCAAAAAGCTGCCGGAAGCAAAAAAGCAGTTCCTTTTCTGTCTTCGCGGCAGCCCTTGTATGTCTTACTTACAAACACCTATATTGCTGTAATTTCATACATATACTCACCGATATAATCCACCAGTACATACGCTCCCACATACATTTCGCCGAAAATGCTCACATTGTCTTTATCTGCGCTTAAGGTAATCCCATTGTCAAGCGCTACTGTGATGGCAGACATCCCATAGGCAATGACCGTGCCACAGGATTCCTCATCGGAATAACCACTGTCGTCATTGTTGTCGTTCATGACGTTTCTTCCCGCCGTATCGTCCGGATCATAATTGTTGTCGTTCATGACGTTTCTTCCTGCCGTATCGCCCGGATCGTAAGGCGCATCCCAGGAAAGATAGCTCTCATACACATACGCTGTCTGTCCGTTATAACTTATCTGAATCCAGTCATTATTTGTATAGCCCGTCGTTGAGACTGCCTCACCCACGGAAAGCACGCCCAGAACCGCTCCTTCTGTCGTATAGCTTGCCCGCACATTGACCTGTGCGACCGCATACATGGTTCCGCTCATGGCGCTTACAATAACCGGCTTTGTGGTGCTTACATAATCGCCGCTGACATAGGCAACCGCTCCGTTGTAGCTGATCTGTATCCAGCCGTCCGACGTATAACCGGTCTCCTGCATCGCATCGCCCGCCGCAATACCGCCAAGTATCGCAGCCGTTACACTGTTCTGCGCCCTTACATTGAGGTCGCTGGTCGCATACAGCGTCTGCTCTACCTTCGTGATCTGGTTAACCGCCTCATTATCCCCTTTCTCGCTGTAGGAGGACAGGTTCGGGATCGCGACGCTGACACTGCCGGTACTGTTAAATACCGCGTCCGAATTCAAAATACAGATTTGCGGCTGGTCACCGCTGTTTACCGTATATGCCATCTCAATCTTACGCTCGGCAATGATTCCGCTTGCATCCGCCTCTACTGTACCCTGCAGCGAAATAATATTAATCTGGTGTTCTTCCTGCGCTCCCTCCAGCAGCTTGTCCGCATAATTTCCTATTGTATCCTGCGACGCCGCAAAGGAATACGTTACCGTACCGTCCGTGTTCTCCTTTGACTCCAGCATGGACAGATACGAGGAATCAAAGTCGAGGTATACATAATAGTTCAGCAGCTCCAGCATCTTGGACTGCTCCATCGCATATTTCAGGTTGTTTCCGCTCTGATTGGAGTAAAAATACCCGTCTTTATAATACTGCTGCTTATCGCCGTCTGTCGTCTGGATGTCGATGGCTACCTGAAGATTCTTATCAGACTGCATACCGCTGGTCTGAATCCTGATTTCCTTCTCTGCATTGGTTGACTGCCCTGCGATGCTGACTACACTTTTCACCGTCACATCAAATCCGTCCAGATTGTCTTCCATCTCCACTGCCGCGTTGTAAGCCTCGCTGACCGCACTGTCTGCCGCCGCAGCCTGTGCCCCGATTCCTCCTGCCAGACACGTAAGCGCCGCGCAGGCAAGCGCTGCCATCATTCGTTTTTTCATTTGAAACAAACCTCCATTACTTCTCTACTTTACCTTAATTCTGCATGTTAATTTTTTCGTCCGTTTTCCCACTTTAATCGTGCAGGTAATCTTTGCCGTACCTTTTTTCTTCGCTGTCACATATCCCGTGCTGCTTACCTTCGCCACCTTTGTATTGCTGGACTTCCAGGTTGTCTTAATACTCATGCCGGTATTGCCGCGCACCAGGATATGATACTTCTTGCCCTTTTTCAGGCTCTTGCTGGAAACGCTCAGGCGCAGGTTCACCATCGCGTCTTTCTTGTTGGTGTAAGAACGATAGATGTATCCCTCACGCATGCTGCCGTTTACATTCAGCGAAATCTTATACCAGCTTTTGGACTGCGCCAGTATATTGACCACATCCCCGGAGTAAATATCCGTAATCACATCCGCATCTATGCTCGGCGAGCAGTGCACGTTTAAAGCCGCGCAGGTGCTCTTTACCGCTGCGCTGTAGCCATAGATCGTTGTGAACTGTTCCTGGGCGGACGATGTGCTTGTCTTTGCCGACACGCTTACCCAGGCAGAATACACATAACCGGTAACCAGGCTGCTTCCCTTATAGTAGCTCACTTTTGTCCAGCCTGTATTTGTATACCCGAGCGCTTCCACCACCTGGCCCAGGTACAGATCGTCTATGATATTGCTGCTCAGCTTCACCGGAGTCGTATGTACATTCAATGCGGTAGCAAGCACCCTCGCCTGCATATTCCCGGAATAGGCAATTACGGCAGGCGAGGCGTTATAACTTGCAAACCAGCCATCGTTGCCCAGCACCCATCCGGTATGCCCGCCGCAGGTCACCTTCATCCAGCCTGTATTATAATCAATCTCATCCACCGTCAAATGGTTCCCCACGCCCAGCGTTGTGATGCGCGTGCTG
>CAZAQD010000001.1:9194-98499 GCA_964487425.1 uncultured Marvinbryantia sp.
AATCTCATCCACCGTCAAATGGTTCCCCACGCCCAGCGTTGTGATGCGCGTGCTGGTGGTCGACGGCGCCAAATGCATATTTACTCCGCCCGTCGCCGTAACAATCAGCGTCTGTCCTGCTGAAAAATCAAGATAAGACGCCGCCTGTGCCGGGAATTCTGCCGCGCAGGTACAAAAAATGACGATAGCGCACATCACTGCCATCCATTTTTGAATTGTTTTCTTCATAATTTCTTCCTTTCTTCTTTTCATCTCAAGTATATGTTACACGTCCATTATAATACGTAATGGTATGCTTTTATGCTTTTCATTCTTCACAAAAATTGACCTATATTTCACGTTATATCTTCACCAGCATCTTCACGGAAAAGATGTTTTCTTTTACCTGAAAATCAAACATTGCGTTATGCTTTCTCTCAAACGCACGCACGCTCTGCATCCCGTATCCATGCTGCTTACTGATATCCGATACCGGGAATCCGCTCGTCCGGGAAATCTGCGGCTCCTGCTCACACCCATTCTCAATATGCAGCATTAACTGTCCCTTCACGCCGCAGGTCGAAATCCTTACAAACCGCCTTTCTTCTTTCTCCGCCCGGGCTGCTGCATTTACCGCGTTCTCCAGCAAATTGGAGATAACCGTCGCAAGCTCAAACTCGTTAATCTCCAGCTTCTGCGGCAGCTCCATATCCGCCATAAAATGGACTCCCAGCTCCTGCGCCCGCTTGGCACTGTGCGTCACGATGCTGTTCACGGAAAAGTTTTCGCAGTAACGCTCGGATTCCGTCGCACGGATATTCTCATTCAATTCCTTTAAAAGCATGCGGATTTTCTCTGTTTTCTGCTCTTCCAGATAGGAGTTTATCAGGATACTGTAATATTTCAGGTCATGGCGCAGCACCGCCATCTCCATTTCCTTTTCCCGGACTGCGTCTGCCTCATGCTTCAGATGGAGAGCGTAATTCTCAAGGTACTCCACGCTGCGCCTCATCTCGCCGTTCTGTTTCTGCTTTACAAACAACTGGATAATCATAATATAGGAAATCACCATCAGGATGATGACGCAAAAGACTCCCAGCGAATTCTGCGGCTGCTCATAAAGATTGGCAGGCCACGCCATCATGGAATACACAGCGGCATAAAACATTGCCGGGATCAGACAGAGCTGTCCCCACTTTACCCCCTCATTCTGCATACTATCCAGCGAGCTTTTGCGGATCTTCCATGCCAGGATTCCCAGGAGCAGAAGGTGGACTGTGCACTGGCACAAAAGGTTCCCCAGCAGATTAACCCCCGCAATGTAGAGCATGGAGCTTACCAGGTTCCCCGTCAATACATAGGCTGCCGCGGTAAAGCCGACAAACATCGCTCGAAAATCCCGGTACGTGCTGATTAAAAAAGGCACCGACTGTACGATTACAATCTCCACCAGCGTTAAAAAGATGGGATTTTTATAATTCCCCTCCACAATCAGATATTCGTAATCCATCACACCGGTAATGGCAAAGCATCCAAACAGGATCAGCAGCGTAATACTTTTTTTATATCTGAGCGGCAAAAAGACAACCAGAAATGTTAACAGAAAGAACAAAGAAATCCGGTACTGCCAAAACATCATGACTCCCATTATAAAATTTCTCCCTCATCCGCCAGAAATTCCAGATATAGCCGCTTTGCTTCCGCAAAACGTTTCCGGCTAACCGCAATCTGCGTTCCGTCATCCAAACTAATGCATTTATTCGCAAACGTGTGAATATAATGCATATTCACGAAATAAGATTTATGCGGCTGGACAAATCCGCAATTCTCATTGAGCGGGCTTACGCTTTTTTCAAAAGTACCGCGGTTGCACACGCTGACCACCTGTTTTCCGTTCTTCAGGCGGTATACCGCGCAGCGCGCGATATTCTCTACATAGATAACATCCTCTATTTTCACATTAACGAGCCCTTCCTTGGTACGGATACAAACTCTGCTGCTCGCTTTTCTCTCCAGCAGGCTGACGATCTCGTTGAGAACCTCAAACAGTTTTTCTTTCTTCACCGGTTTCTGCAAATATTGAAATGCGCGCACGCCAAACGCCTCAAAGGAAAACTCTCTGGAAACCGTAATATAGACAATCACTGCCTTTTTATTTTCCTCTCTGATTAATCCGCCAAGCTCTACGCCATTTAAGCCGGGCATCAGAATATCCAGAAAATAAATATCATAAGAGTGCTTCTTAATATTTTCCAGCAGCTCTTCCCCATCGAAAAAAACAGTAACCTCATATTTGCCGTAAGCTGACGCCCGAAAATAGGCGTCTACATAGGCGCCGATTTCATCTGCATTCTTTTTCCTGTCATCGCAAATTGCAATTTTCAACATAACGAACCTTTCATCAGTCCTGCATTGTTTTCATAATTTTAAAAATATCCTATCATTTAAGTATAATACACTTTATCTCTTTATTTTATCCTATTTTTTCACAAAATAAGCCCCAAATTTCACAAATATCCGTTTTCTGTGGTCCTTACGCAAAAAAATGTATCCCGCCGGGGAATACATTATATGCCATTTTCAAGAAAAATATTTTATATGTGTGAAAAACTTCTCATAAGCGCAAAAAAAGCGCTGTGCAAGGGCTGTTTTGCCCCTTGCACAACGCTCTGCCTTTCCCTTTGCCTGCTACAGGCGCTTCTTTCTTCTACTCTGCTCCGCAGGCAGCCTTAAATTCTGTCCAGTTCTTGTTGTACGCCTCATCTGCTTCCTCGGATACATTCTGGATGATTTCTCCCTTATCAACGGAATCCGGCACCAGCAAGGACGGGTCTACGATATCATCCGCAGCCTGGATGGTATTATAATAGCCAATATATTCCATACACTGCTTTGCCACCTCCGGCTCCAGGATATAATTCAGGAACTTGTTAGCCGCTTCCCTGTTCGGCGCCTCAGAAGGCACGAATGCCGCCATGATGCCAAAGCCAAGCCCTTCCTCCGGGTAGACAACCTCCAGGTCCGGGTTCTCCGCCAAAGCCGCCGTCACCTGGGAATAATACAAAAAGGCAACCGACGCCTCCCCGTTTAGCAGCGCATTCTGCGTATTATCGTCCTGAATCAGGCGGATGTTGGGCGCAAGCTCTTTTAACTTCTCCCCTGCCTCTTCGATCACGGCGACATCCTCTTCATTCATGGATTTCCCCATTGAAAGCAGGGTGATTCCATTGATTACGCGATAATTTGCCGTAATCGCCACGCTGTCGTTAAGCTCCTCATTCCATAAATCATGATAGCCTTTGATCTCCACATCCGTCATCTGCGGATCATAGACGATCAGCGGAATGCCCGCGCCATAAGGTACGGTATAGATATCCTCAGGATCATAGAACTGTCCCTGATAAAGCGGATTGATATTGCCGAAATTCGTGATAATATCCTTATCCAGCTCGCTTACCAGCCCAGATGCCACCGCCTGTTCGATGATGTAATCATCCGCAATAACGAGATCGTAATCCCCGCCCTTTGCCTGGGAGAGTTTCTCTAACATCGTTTCGTCGGTATCAAAATTCGAATAGATGATCTTTGTTCCTGTCTCTTCCGTAAAGCCGTCCAAAACCTCCTGCGGGAACATGCCTTCCCAGGTATATAATACAAGCTCCCCGCCGTCTTCAGCCGCCGCGCCTGCTCCCAAAGAAGCCGCCGCCAACAGCGAAACACCGATTGCCAATAGTTTCTTCTTCATATTCTCCTCCTTTTGGCTCTTTTTGCGCCATTGATATTTATTTTGTACTCTTTTCCTTCCTTTGAAAGAAAGAGGATACAATCAAAACGACAACCACCGCCGCCAGAATCACGGTACACAGTGCATTGATTTCCGGCGTGACGCCGGTTTTTAACTGGGTATATACTTTAATCGGCAGCGTGGAAATCTTCGGTCCATTGACAAAAATGCTGATTACGACGTCATCAAAGGACATGGCGAACGCCAAAAGGCATCCCGATGCCACCGCCGGCATAATCAGCGGCAGCGTAATATCCCAGAAAGTCCGCGCAGGCGTGGCGCCGAGATCTCTCGCCGCTTCCTCCAGGGAACGGTCAATCCCCACCAGCCTTGCCTTTACCATCATAAAAATATAGGGGATGCAAAATGCCGTATGGGCGATCACCAGCGTCACCATGCCAAACGGCAGGTTCAGCAGGGAAAAAAACGCCATAAACACCATACCAAGAATAATCTCCGGCACCATGATGGGAATCGTAGACAAATATTCCATCATCCCCTTGCTTTTGTAATTCACCCGCGCCATACCAATCGCCCCCAATGTGCCGATGACCGCTGCGGCAGCGCAGCTTACCGCGCCCAGAATGATACTGTTGGCAAGCGCCTCCATGAGCGCCCTGTCCCCAAGCAGCTCCTCGTACCATTGCAGGGTAAAACCCTTCCACGCAACCGGAAGCTTGGAATCATTGAAGGAGAACACCACAACAATGACAATCGGCAGGTACGTAATCAGCATAATTACCGCCAGATATATTTTCGAAAAGGGAATCCTTTTTTTCTTCATTAAAATATTCCCTCCAGATCCCGCACATGCGTAATTTTTCTATACAGGAAGATCATCAGGCTGGTCATAATGGTAAGTATGACTGCCAGCGCCGCCGCAAAAGGCCAATTGCTGCCCCTGGTAAGCTGATCCTGTATCAGGCTTCCTACCAGGACAATCTTATTGCCGCCCAGAATATCCGCAATAAAGAACAACCCCATTGAGGGTACGAAGGTCAGGATAATACCGGATAGCAGTCCCGGAAGCGTCAGCTTTAAGGTAACGGTCACAAACGCCCTGAATGGAGAGGCTCCCAGGTCCCTAGCCGCCTCCACCAGCGACCAGTCCATTTTTTCCACGCTTGCATATACCGCCAGAATCATAAACGGCAGCAGCGCATAGATCATCCCGATCAGCACCGCCGGGTAAGAGTAAAGAATCTTCATCGGCTTGCCGATCAGCCCCAGCGCGGTTAACACCGCATTGAGTACGCCTTTGACCTGCAAAATGATAATCCAGCCGTAAAGCCTGATTAACGAGCTTGTCCAGAACGGGACCATAATCAGAAACATCATGATCTTTTTCCCCCGCTCTGAAAGCTTTGCCATAAAGTAACCGAATGGATATCCCAGCAGCATCACCAGAAACGTTGTGGAAAACGCCAGCTTAAACGACTGGGAGAAGCACTGCAAATACACCGGATCCAGCATTTTGCGGTAATTATCCAGCGTAAACAGCCAGCGGAAGCCATAGCCGTCGCCGTTGTTGGTGGCAAAGCTTACCGCAACCATATAGATCATCGGTCCCAGCACAAAAAACAGGGTAAATAAGTAAAGCGGAAGTACACAGATGCCCCAGGAATTCTTTTTCTTCATCCTCTATGCCTCCATATCCACAAAAACAGCATCCTGATCTTCCCATTCCAGGTATACCTTCTCGCCAATATCATAATGGAAATTGATTCCCTGGCGGGTAATCACGGCTTCCGTTCCATCCTCCAGGACAGCGGCGATCCGCAGCATGCCGCCGACAAAAGTTTTCTCTGTAATCCTTGCACAAAGTCTGTGTTCGGACTTTTGCTCCCGCCACACACTGATATTTTCACTGCGCACGGCTGCTGTAAGCAGATCCCCTTCCTTGACAGAAAAGGCATCTTTTTTACAGACGAAGGTTCCTCCCGCCATCGCCAGAACCGCCCGCTTCTCATCCGTGGAAACTACTTTACCGCGCAGGATATTGGCAGAACCGACAAATTCTGCCACATACGAGGTCTTCGGATAGTCGTAAACCTCCGTCGGGCTGCCCGACTGCTCAAATCTGCCGTCACGCATTACCACGATCACATCCGACATATTAATCGCCTCTTCCTGGTCATGCGTAATATAGATAAACGTAATTCCCAGTTTTTTCTGCAGCAGCTTCAACTCATGCTGCATCTGCCGGCGAAGCTGTAAATCAAGCGCCCCCAGCGGTTCATCCAGAAGCAGCACCCGCGGATTATTAATCAGCGCGCGTGCGATCGCCACGCGCTGGCGCTGTCCCCCGCTCATCTCAGAAGGCATCCTCTTCTCAAAGCCTTCCAGCTGCACCAGTGACAGCATCCTGCTTACCCGTTCCTTTATCTCCGACTTTCCCACCTTGCGAAGCTTCAGCCCATAGGCAATGTTGTGATATACATTCATATGGGGAAAGAGAGCGTAATTCTGAAATACGGTGTTGACGCTGCGCTTTTCCGGCGCCATCTCCCCCATCGGCATGCCCTCCAGCAGCACCTCGCCGCTATCGGGGCTTTCCAGCCCGGCAATAATACGAAGCGTCGTCGTCTTTCCACAGCCCGAGGACCCGAGAAGCGTAACAAATTCCCCTTCATGCACAGACAGGCTGACTCCCCTTAGCACCTCTGTCTCCCCAAAGCTTTTTGTTATATTTTTCAACTCCAGTACCACTGGTTTCTTTTCTGTATCCATAGCGTAATAGCTGATTCCTTTTTTCATAGTATTTTAGTAGGTATGTTATCACCAATCGCCCCATCCGTCAATATAAAAAATGAAAAGAGACACTGCCCTCCCGCGGCAATGCCTCCTGTTTTTCCGTCTCTATGATAATGTAATTTTTGCCTCTGTAACGCCCTTTGGAATCACGAATTTCTGAACCTGGCTGCCAGTATATACTTCCAGCGGAAGCTCCTCTGCCGCCTTTGCCAGAGATACCGTAATCTCACTGCCGCTTCGTCCGGCGGTGACGGTATTGACGATATTGCCATCCGTATCCGGGATCCTGCAGACGCACTCCCCGCCGTTTACCGGCTGGTAGAGGCGCAGGGTAATCCCTTTCTCATAATCGTAATCCGGCTTGTGATCCTGCGCGCCAAATCCAAGCAGCGTATTCTCGCGCACAAACAGCGGCAGTGAAAAATAGTCATACGTATTGCGGTTCCAGCTTCCGCCTTCTTTCACTTCCCCGCTTAACAGATGGGTCCAGGTTCCCTTCGGAAGATAGTAGTCGGACACGCCGTCCTCTCTGAAAATCGGAGCAGCCATCAAAGACTCGCCCAGCATATACTGTGTATCCAGATAAGCCGTGCCGGGATCCTGCATAAATTCGAACACCATCGGACGCATAACCGGCGTTCCCTCCTCATGCGCCTCGATTGCCTTCGCGTAGAGGTACGGCATCAGGCGGCATTTTAGCCTGGTGAAAAATGCCACGACCTCATTTGCTTCCTCGTCGAACAGCCACGGCACACGATAGCTTCCTGAGCCGTGCAGGCGGCTGTGTGTGGAAAGCAGCCCAAACGCTGCCCATCTCTTATAAAGATCCGGCGTCGCTGTGCTCTCAAAGCCGGAGATATCATGGCTCCAGAAGGCGAAGCCGCTCATGGCAAAGGATAAGCCGCCTCGCAGCGTCTCAGCCATAGACGGATAATTTGCAAAGCAGTCGCCGCCCCAGTGTACCGGGAACTGCTGTCCGCCCGCCGTCGCGCTTCTGGCAAATACCACTGCCTCCTGCTCTCCTTTTACTTCCTTTAACAGATTGAATACGGTGCGGTTATAAAGGAAGGTATAATAGTTATGCATCGCATAGGGATCGCTGCCGTCATAATAAGCCACATCAACCGGAATTCGCTCGCCAAAATCTGTCTTAAAGCAGTCCACGCCGCAATCCAGAACCGTACGCAGCTTGTCCGTATACCATTTCACCGCCGCAGGATTAGTGAAATCCACCAGTCCCATGCCTGCCTGCCAGAAATCCGTCTGCCATACGCCCCTGCCGTCCGCTCTCTTTAAAAGGTAACCGTTTTTCGCACCCTCGCGGAAGAATTCTGTTCCCTGGGCTATATAAGGATTGATCCACGCGCAGATCTTCAGCCCCTTCTGATGGTAGCGCGCAATGGTTCCCCGGATATCCGGGAAGCACTTTTCGTCCCACTCAAAATCGCACCAGTGAAATGCCTTCATCCAGAAGCAGTCGAAATGGAACACGCTCAGCGGAATATCCCGCTCAAACATTCCATCGATAAAAGAGCTTGTCGTTTCTTCATCATAATTTGTCGTAAAGGATGTGGACAGCCACAGCCCAAAGGACCATGCGGGCGGAAGCGCCGGGCGTCCTGTCAGCCCGGTATAGCCTTTGAGGATCTCCTTTGGCGTAGGACCGTAGAAGAAATAATAGGAAAGTTCTTCGCCCGGCACCGAGAAGCCGACGTACTCTACTTTTTCACTTCCCACCTCAAAGGATACGTTATCGGTACTGTCCACGAAAACGCCATAACCGCGGTTTGTCATATAAAACGGCACACTCTTGTAAGCGAGCTGGGACGCCGTACCGCCGTCCTCATTCCAGGTATCTACCACCTGTCCGTTTTTCACAAAGGCAGTAAAGCGCTCCCCGAATCCGTAAACACACTCGCCCACGGAAAGAGACAGCTCATTCACCATATACGGGTCGTATGCTTCCACCATGTACCGCTTATCCGGCAACTGTGTCCTGTTCTGACGGTCCCAGAGCATACAGCCCAGGTTGCGGAATCCGCAGGTCGTCAAAACCTTCCCGTCCGCCTCAAAGGAGTAGCTGAAGTTTTTCCGGTCCACACGCACCTTCAGCACGCCGGTATCCAATACCGCCTCCTCGTCCGTAATCTCTGTCTTTGCGTCATAGATTCCCTCATTTTTTTCGAAATGGGGAAGATGGTTGTCATACGCCTCATAATGCCATGCTTTTACAGATATGCATTTGCTTGTACGGGCAATGAATTCTATGGTAATCGCCGGCATATTCAAGGTGTCGCCGCGCCCGGCGATCTTCTTGACCGGCGCTACAATCCGCATCCCTCCCGGTACTCTCTCAACGGTATAGGCTTCCGCAGCAAAAAGACCATTTGCACGCTCGCTGCGCAGCCAAAATCCTTCTGTAAATTTCATGCCTGAAATCCTCCTTCACCTGTGGTATTATAGTTTCTTTTTATATGTCTTTTTTATCACATACCTTGGCAAAAGTCTTGTAATTTTTTGGTATATAATTGTCATTTTTTATCTTTTTCGAAATTTTGCCGGCGTGCATCCGTATTCCTTTTTAAACGCCTCGATAAAGGACTTTACATTGGGAAACCCACAGGCAAAACCGATCTGCGTGATCCCGGCGTCGCTTTTTAAAAGCTCCCGCTTCGCCCTGTACAGGCGGATCTTTGTGAGATAGGAATGGAATGTCTCTCCTGTGGATTGGCGGAAAAACCGTGAAAAATATGCCGGCGTCATCCCCATCACCCTGCCCATCTCCTGCACGGAAAGCGCATTTTCATAATGCTCTTCCATATAGGTGATCGCCTGCTTGACCTTGCGGATATTTTTGTACGCACTTCCCATCCTTTCTGAGGAACTTTTTTTGCATCGGCACTCCCGCAAAAGGATCAGGCATATCTGGCGCAGGACAATGGCGAGCTCCAGTTCGCGGTACTCCTTTTTTCCCTTATAAATATCCGCGCATTGCCGGATCTTTTCCGCCAGCTTTTTCTCCTGCTCGCTGCCTTTTTCGAAAGTAAAATAATAGGAATCCAGGTTCAAACAGTATTCCCTTAAAAGCGCGTCCGAGAGCAGCACCGTGATCGAGCGGGTAGGATTTGCCCCGCTGGCGTCCGTCTCATGCAGCTCTCCGCTGTTGGCAAAAAAAATCTCTCCCTTTTCCGCGCGCACCGCCTGCGCTCCCACTCTGCCGCGAATACATCCTTCCAGTACGAGGTCAAATTCCAGATTGTGATGCCAGTGCAGGGGATAATGAAGCTTATCCAATCCCGAACCGCCGAAAAAAATCTTCGCCGGTATTCCTTCTTCTGTCTTTACTTTCTCCTGATAATATTCCATAGCTTCCCTCCGCAGGCATTTTTAATCTTTCCTGCCTATCATATAGCAAAAGACCGGAGATCGCAAATCCTCCGGCCTTTTTTCTTTTCCCGCCCCTTTTCGGGAATTCACGCTATTTAATTAACCCTTAACAGCACCGGATACCATACCCTTGATGATCTGTTTACTGAATGCAAAGTAAAGAATGATGATCGGGGACATGGTAATCAGCATTGCCGCCATCTGCTTCGGATAGTCCGACGCGAACTGTCCCTTGAACTGTGTCAGCGCCAGAGGAACCGTCTGCAGGGTAACGCTCTTAATCAATACCAATGCAAAAGAGAACTCATTCCAGCATCCGAAGATCTGGATAATGCCAACGGTTACCAGAATCGGCTGGCAGATCGGCATAATGATTTTCCACATAGTATAAGAAAACGAGCTTCCATCGATTGCCGCCGCTTCTTCCAGGGAGATCGGAATGCCCTTCACGTAACCTTCCACCAGGAAAATTCCCATCGGAAGCGCAAAGGATATGTACGGCAGCAGCAATGTATACCATTTATTTGAAATACCGCATTTGTTGAATACCACGTAAATCGGTACCAGCAGTGAATGAATCGGAATCAGCATACCCATCAGGAACATCAGGTAAAGCGGACGGTTCATTTTGAAACGTACCCTTGCCAGGATATAACCAACGATAAAGCTGAACAATACAATAAAGATGATCGAAATCGCCGTCGTACGCACACTGTTCCACATGGATGCGGAAAGATGGTAGTCGGAGTTCGTCAGGATTCTGATATAATTCACCAGGGTCGGATTCTTCGGCAGGCCTACTGTGTCGGCATTAAATACCCTTTTCTCTTTCAGGGATGAATAGAACATCCAGATGATCGGGAAAATACAGGTAAACGAGAATACGATTAAAACCAGATTCATTAAAAAGCCGCTGATACATCTTCCGACTTTGCCTGAACTTTTTCTTTTCATGTTCTTACGCCTCCTTTTCCTTCGTCAATCTTCCGATGATCGCCCGAGAGCCGCCGATTACAAGCAATGACAGGACGAAAATCGCCACAGAAATACAGCTTCCGTAACCCATGTTGCTCTGCTTGAACGATACATTGTAGCCATACATCGCCATAACCATAGAGGAAGTACCCGGACCGCCGCTTGTCATAACGTAAATATTATCAAAGGCTTTCATGTTGCCGGCGATACAAAGCGTAAGGCAGACAAGCATCGTATTTTTAATCAGCGGCAGAGTAATATGCAACGCAGTCTGCACACCATTCGCACCGTCAATAGACGCGCTCTCAAAAATCTCCGTATCAATAGAAGATACCGCCGATAAAATGATTACCATATAATATCCTATGTACTGCCAGATCAGCGGGATCGAAACCAGCAGCATGACTGTTTTGGAATTGTTCAGCCATACCTGGCAAAGGTCTGCTCTGCCGATCGTTCTTAAAAACCAGTTGAGAAGGCCATATTGATTGTGGTAAATCATGTTCCAGATCAAACCGATACACACAGCCGAGATGGTACTCGGGAAGAAACCAAACGTTCTGTGAATTGTTTTGAATTTTACCAGCTTGGAATTAATCATCATAACCAGGATGAACGCGATGCCGACCTGACCGATGATACATGCAATTACAAGGTAAATGTTATGTCCGAATGACTGCCAGAATGTGCTGTCACTGAACAGTGTTGCGTAGTTTTCAAGTCCTGTGAATGTCTTCTGCGGTCCGCCCTTCCACTCAAAAAAGCTGTATACCAGCGCTGTCACAAGCGGAACGAATACAGTAAAGACAAAGATTACCACAGGAAGCAGTAAGTAAAAGAATATTGTTTTTTTACTCGGCTTAATAGCGCTTAACATATAAGCTCCCTCCTTCTCTGCGCTTCAGTGCAAACGAAACATTTTCGTTCGTATTGAAAAACCGCTCTGCCCACCGCCGTGGGCAGAACGGTTTCTACGCCATTATTATCTTTTCATCTGCCAATGGAACTTGTTTTTAGTAGTTCGCTTCGTATGCTGCCTGAGCATTTGCCGCTACTTCTTCCGGTGTCATTTCACCGTTCATCATAGTCTGAACATCCTGATTCAGAACTTCCCATACAGCACTGTTGATGTAGGAGTCATAAATTTCGCAAGTATCTGTGTCAATATAGGACCAGTTGTAGAAATCCTGTGTGATCTGATCGAATGCGCTCAGGTCAACGTCGCCTGCTGCTGTCAGTCCGCCAAGTGCATAGTTCTCAGCTACGTAGCTTGAGAATGCCGGGCCTGTCAGCTCCTGTGCAAGGTCGATAGCTGCTGCCAGTTTGTCCGGATCTTCTGCAACCTTGCTGCTGATTGCGATTGCGTATCCAAGACCGATGTTCTGAGAATTCGGAGCTTCTGTAGCGTCTGCCGGCTGCGGAAGAACGGCGAATCCGATGTTGTTGAATTTCTCTTCATCTGATTCCTGAAGAGTAGCTGCGATATAGGACTCATCCCAGTTACCGCCGATGAATGCTGCTGCAGAACCAGAGATGTAGTACTCACGAGCATCCTCGTTTGTTACTGCGTTGAAGTCTTCATTGAAGATATCTGTCTCTGCGAAGAGATACTGTGTCTCAGCAAGTGCTTTTACGAATGCTTCGTCTGTGAAAGCTGCGCCGCTCTTAGCGATCAGACTCATGAACCAATCCGGACCTGTATATCTGTTGCCAAGTGTGGAAAGGAAGTCGCTGTTTGCCTGCCACTGTCCGCCGTTACCAAATGCGATTGTTGTGATACCCTGCCCGTTGAAGTATTCAGCAGCTTCTTCTACTTCGTCCCATGTGCTCGGGAACTCATCGTAACCAGCCTCAGCCCACATAGCCTTGTCGTAGATAACTACTGTACAAGTACCACCTGTCAGTGCCGGATATCCATAAATGGAATCTCCTACCTGGAACGGTGCGAAGTATGCTTCGTTGTAGCTGTCATAGTACGGTGAAGCTTTGATTGCATCTGTTAAGTCAACAACCAGTCCCTGCTCTGCCCATGCGATGGTGTTCATACCCTGAAGTAAGAAGACATCCGGAAGGTCATCTGCTGCTGCCAGTGTAGCGATCTGTGTTTTGTACTCAGCGTTTGCCAGAACGTTCTCTTCCAGGTTGATTTCCGGATGAGCTTCTTTCCAAGCTGCCAGAGTTGTTCTGAATCCGTCTGAACCACCGTTTCCATCTGCTTCCTCAGATGTGGAATAGTGCATAATTGCCAAATCGCCTGTGTAAGCCAGCTCGTTAACTGCAACGTCTGTTGCTGCGAAAGCTGAGCTTGCAAATGCAGATGCAACAACTGCAGTTGCCAGTACTGTACTTAAAACTTTTTTCTTCATGCTTAATATCCTCCCTTTTTAAATAGTACATGAATGTTATTCCGATAAGTATTGTCTATTACGCCACTACTTAATCGTTTTCATGCTTTCATTAAACAGCATTTTTACCATTTTGTCAATCAGTTTTTTTGCTTTTTCGATCAGTTTGGCACATTTCACGGAAATCCTTTTTCTTTTTTGTGCACTTTAACTTTAGTACCTCGTTTTTGGCGCTTTTTACCCCTCCCCCCTGATTTTTTCACAACAGCCATAATCAAAAGTTATTTTCTGCTATTTCTCTTAAACATTTTCATAAATTACTTTTTCATCCGCGGCTGGCACAGCAGGCTGGCAAGATAGGAAAAAATAAGGGCGGCTGAAATTCCCACCGCGCTTGCGGTAAATCCGCCTTTAAATAATCCGATAAAGCCGTCTTCGTCCACTGCTTTCTTAATTCCTTCCCAGAGAGTATTTCCAAAGCCGATCAGCGGTACGCTGACCCCCGCCCCGGCATATTCCTTCAGCGGCGCAAACAGATTCAGCGCGCCCAAAAACGTCCCCGTCACTACCAGGATCACCATGATTCTCCCCGGCATTAATTTTGTCTTTTCGATCAATATCTGTACCAGGATACAGATCAGTCCTCCTACCCAGAACGCATTGATATAATCCATCCGTCTTCCCTCCGTATATTATCACATTTTTTGCCGCAGGGCAATGTAAGTTACTGGAACTGCCGTTTCGTATCAGCAGTGCTCCAGCACCACCCCGTGGGCAATCCCCGGCACGCTCTGCCCTTCATTAAAGCTCACCGTGGACATCAGCGCACCCGTCGGCACAAAAAGGACCCTGCTCAGGCTTCCCTTTTCCAGTTGCGGCAGGATATGCGCAGACAGTGTAACCGCCGAGCAGCCGCAGCCGCTTCCGCCCGAATGCGTATCCTGCGTATCCTTGTCATAGATCTCAATGCCGCAGTCCGTGTGTACGGCGCTGATATCAAATCCTTTTTCCTTTAAAAGGTCGATCAGTATCGTCTGTCCCACATAACCCAAATCGCCGGTGATAATTTTGTCGTAATCCTCCGGCTGCCGGTTAAAATCCATCAGGTTCTGATAAATCGTATCGCAGGCGGCAGGCGCCATGCACGCCCCCATATTCATAGAATCTTTGACGCCGAAATCCACCACCTTCCCGGTCGTGATGCCGCTGATCCTCACATGCCCGCCCTTTTGCGCCAGCACAAAGGAGCCGCTGCCCGTCACCGTCCAGGTCGCCGCCAGCGGCCGCTGGTTGCCATATCCTAACGGAAAACGGAACTGTTTTTCCGCACTGGCAAAATGGCTGGAGGTCACTGTCGCCACATAGTCCGCATAGCCGCCCGCAACCGTCATCGAGGCAAGGGAGAGCGCCTCGCCGCAGGTTGAGCAGGCACCATACAGCCCAAAAAGCGGAATTTTAAAATCCTCCACTCCAAAAGAGGTAGCGATTAGCTGCCCCAAAAGGTCCCCGCCAAAAAGATACCGTATCTGAAAGGGCTTCACGCCCGCCTTTCCAAGCGCCGTCTGCACAGATTCCGCCTGCAGCGTGCTCTCCGCCTCCTCCCAGGTATTTTCCCCGAACAGGTCGTCATTCCCCACAATATCAAAGGAATTGCCCAAAGGTCCCTCTCCTTCCTTCTTTCCCACTACGGAAGCATGCCCGATGATATGCGGCGCACGTTCAAATTGTATGCTTTGCTTTCCCAATATCTGCTCTGTCATTTTCCCTCCTTTGACGCCTCCCTGCACACGGCATTTTCCCGCATAAAAAAGGAGACACCTGCCAATTACTTTGGCATTAGTGTCTCCCTGAAAATCCATATTTATACTTATCCGCAGCTTTTTCTGCAGCCGCCCGGCAGATCGTTTTTCTTATCTTTGTCCCTTATCATAAGGAATTCCCTCTGCTTTTGGCGCCCTGGATTTCCCGGACGTAAGCGCGAGTACGATCAAAGAGATGATATAGGGCAGCATATTGTAGACCGTCCCCGGAAGCTGCAGCGCCACCAGAAAGTCAAAGCCTGTATAGACATTGGAAAGTGCGCGGAACAAACCGAACAAAAGCGCCGCCAGCCCGATGTTGACCGGCTTCCACTGTCCGAAAATCATAACCGCCAGCGCCAGGAACCCAAATCCCGCCACGCCGTTTTCAAACTTCCACTCGCTGACTCCCGCCGTAATGTACACGATGCCGCCAAGCCCGCCCAGCATACCGGAGATCAGAACGCCCGCATAGCGCATCTTGTAAACGTTAATTCCCACGGAATCCGCCGCCTGCGGATGCTCGCCGCAGGCACGCAGGCGAAGCCCGAATTTCGTCTTATACAATACAATATAGGAAGCAATCAGCGCAATCAGCGCCACCAGCATGAACCAGTTAAATTCAAATTTCCCGATCCGCACCAGGAACGCTTTTTTTTCTTCAATATAAGAAATCGCCGAAGAAGTGTTATCCCGGTTCTCTGCCGTATTGATTGCCCGGACGATGACAACCGCCGCCGCCGTGCCCAGAAGGTTCAGGGCTGTCCCGGCAAGCGTCTGGTCCGCCTTAAAATGAATCGCCGCCACGCCAAGAAGCAGAGAGTATACCATCCCCACCAGCACACTGGCAAGGATCACCAGAAGAATCATAACTGCCGCCGGAATATCCGCCGCCAAAAATTTCATCATCAGCGCGCCGCCAAGCGCCCCCATAACCATGATTCCTTCCAGCCCGATATTGATTACGCCGCTATGCTCCGAGAAGCACCCTCCCAAAGCAACCAGCAGCAATACAGAAGCAAAGATTAAGGTATATTGAATCAAAAGCAGCATTATACCCCGCCTCCTTTCTGCATTTTCTTTTCTTCGCGTTTATCCAGCATATGGTTGATCCACAGTTTAAAGAAGAACACGAATCCGCAAAGATAAATGATAATCGCGGAAATAAAATCCGAAATCTGCGCACAATACATCGTCTTATCCACATACGCGCCGCCGCTGGTAATATGCTGGATAAAATAAGAGGCAAAAATCGTACCGATCGGATTGAGCCCGCCAAGGAATGCCGCAGCAATTCCATTAAAGCCCATTCCCGGAACGCTGGTCTGCGTAACCATCCACTGCTCGATGCCGCTCAGATAGTAGAACGCTGCGCCCATTCCTGCCAGCCCGCCGGAAATCATCATCGTAAGAATCGTATTCGTCCTTTCGCGCATACCGCAGTATTTTGCAGCCTGCTTATTCATACCGGTTGCTTTCAGTTCATATCCGAATTTTGTCTTTTCCAGAAGCACCCACACCAGCACTGCCATGACTGCCGAGATCGGCAGGGCAATCGTCACATACTGATTGCCGGCAAACAACTGATCCAATCCGGCTGTCGGTATCAACGCGGACGGATTGACGCTTGATAACTGGATCGAATAGGGGCTTGACGCATCCTTCACCTGGGACATCAGCATATTCACCGCATACAGCCCGATCCAGTTCAGCATAATACAGGAAATAACCTCATTCACATTGCAATATGCTTTTAATACACCTGAAATTCCGCCCACCAGCGCCGCCGCCACAACGGCTGCCAGGATACATACGTACCAGGGCATATTCAGCCCCAGCGCAAAATACAGGCATGCGCCCGCGCCCACTACATACTGCCCCGCTGCTCCGATATTAAAGAGCCCTACCTTATAGGCAAACAATACGGAAAGCGAACACATCAAAAGCGGCGCAGTCTTAACCAGCGTCGATCCGAAATACTTCAGCGCCGCCTTCGCGCTCGGATAGTACATAAAGTTCTTAATAATCGCCACAATTGCGCCGCCGGCGCCCGCCGGATTGATCAGCAGCAGCACAATATAGCCAACCAGAAAGCCCAGGATGATACAAACCAGGGAGGCAATCAGCGACTGCACCGCGCCGTTTCTCAGGAGGCTGTTCTTTTCCTTCTTATTCATCTGTGCCCGCCTCCTTTCTCTTTGCGCCTGCCATGTAAAGCCCAAGCTCTTCCACTGTCACCTTCGCCGGGTCAAACTCGCCCACGATCTCTCCCTCAAACATAACCAGGATACGGTCGGAAACATTCATGACCTCGTCTAACTCCAGGCTCACCAAAAGCACGCCCTTGCCCGCGTCGCGCTGGGCAACCAACTGCTTGTGTATATACTCGATCGCTCCCACATCCAGCCCGCGCGTCGGCTGCACCGCGATCAGCAGCTCAGGATTTTTGTCAATCTCACGGGCAATGATCGCCTTTTGCTGATTACCGCCGGACATAGCTCTCGCCATCGTCACCGCTCCCTGCCCGGAGCGCACATCGTACTGTTCGATCAGGCGGTTCGTGTAAGAACGTATCTCTTTTCTCTTCAAAAATCCCGCTTTGTTTGTAAACTGCGGTTCAAAATAGCGCTGAAGCACCATGTTGTTTTCCAGAGAGTAGTCCAGCACCAGCCCATGCTTATGGCGGTCCTCCGGGATATGGCTCATTCCCAGCACTGACCTCTTGCGGATCGTCGAATGCGTAATGTCCTCTCCGTTCAGGACAATCTTCCCTTCTTTTAACGGCTCCAGCCCGGAAAGCCCATATACAAACTCCGTCTGCCCGTTGCCGTCGATGCCGGCGATACAGACAATCTCGCCGCGGCGAACCTGCAGTGACACATGGTTAACCGCATTGTTCTTATGGTGTCTGGACGCCACCGTCATATTCTGGATATCCAGCACTACCTCAGCCGGCTTTGCCGCCTTCTTCTCCACTGCAAAGTTCACGTCACGCCCCACCATCATTGCCGAAAGCTTCTCGGCGGTGGTATCCTTTGTCTCCACGGTGCCTACATATTTGCCCTTGCGCAGCACCGTACAGCGGTCCGCAACCTGCATAATCTCAGACAGCTTGTGGGAAATAAAAAGAATGCTTTTCCCCTCTGCCGCCAGGTTTCTCATAATCTTCATCAGTTCCTGGATCTCCTGCGGTGTCAGCACGGCAGTCGGCTCGTCAAAAATCAGGATCTCATTCTCCCTGTACAGCATTTTCAGAATCTCCGTTCTCTGCTGCATACCAACCGTAATGTCCTCAATCACAGCGTCCGGCTCCACTGCAAGCCCATATTTCTCAGAAAGCGCCAGCACTTTTTTGCGCGCCGCGTCTTTTTGCAGGAATCCGCCTTTTGTCGTCTCCACCCCAAGAATAATATTATCCAGCACGCTGAAGCATTCTACCAGCTTGAAATGCTGGTGCACCATTCCAATCCCCAGGTCATTGGCGTCATTCGGATTATTGATTTTCACCTTTTTTCCGTCCTTGCGGATCTCGCCTTCTTCCGGCTGGTAAAGCCCGAACAATACGCTCATCAGCGTAGACTTTCCTGCCCCGTTTTCTCCAAGCAGCGCATGGATCTCGCCCTTTTTCAACTGCAGGGTAATGTCATCATTGGCAATGATACCGGGAAATCTTTTTGTAATGTGGAGCATCTCAACTGCATAATTTTCCAACTCCACCTTCCCCCTTTCTCTTTCGAAAAAGAGCGGGTATTCCAACCCGCTCTCTCGGTGATTCTTTGTTTCCTTGCTTATTTAATATTACCCTGGTCGTTTACGGTGATATCTACCGCCGGCATAGCGGAAGTATCATCGGAAACCGTGATGTTGCCTGCGTTCAGATCTGCAACCAACGCAACATAATCATCCTGTGTAAAGCCGTCTGCCCACTGTGTTGACTCAAGCGGAAGCTGTACATAGTTCTCTTCCGGTACGTCTGATACCAGTCCCAGCCTCTGAATCTGTCCCTTGTAAGCATCCCAGTTGTCATTGAGGATAATCTCGCTGAGCAGTGTATTTACAGTTGCCGCAAGGCCCTTCATAGCGGAAGTAACCGTCATGCCCTCGCCATATGCGTCAATGATCGAAGCCTGGTCGCTGTCAACGCCGATTACCTTTGCGCCATCCACCTTTGCTGCTGCCTCTGCCGCTGAAGTATAGATACCGCCGCCGCATGCGAACACAACTTCCACGCCGTTTGTCTGATACCAGGTATCCATAAATGCCGTGATATCCGCATCGCCATAGAACTGGTTGCCATATACATACTCTACTGTCACTTCGCTCTCCACACCGAGCTCTTTCGCTGCGTCATTTGCGCCCTGCACATAGCCGTAACCGTACTTCTGAACTGCCGGAACCGCCATGCCTCCTAAGAAGCCGAGGTGTCTGTAGCCAAGCTTCACTGCTGCCTGTCCAGCCATATAGCCGGATACTTCTTCCTGATAAACCGCTGCAAACACATTGTCTGAATAATAGCAGTCCGCGATATCGGTATCGTCATCCGCACCGGCTGCGCTTCTGATGTCTGATTCCGATACGTCCAGCGCTACAAACTTGGCATCCGGATAAAGCTCTGATTCATTAATCAGAGTGTTTGCAAACAAATAACCCGGCAATACAATGATATTATAGCCATCCGCATAAGCCTGGTCCACGCTCGCGTCACGCGCCTCAACGGAATCCCCGTCCGGCTTATAATATTTGAAATCTATGCCGTTTTCCTCACAAAATGCCTGACACGCTTCATAGGTTGTCTGATTAAAAGACTGATCCGTAATATCGCCGGAGTCCGTAACCATCGCTACCTTATACTCAGTGTTCGCCGATGTCGTAGTCTCCGTGTCGTTCTGTACCACGCTCGATGTCTCAGCCTCTGTCTCCGGGGTTTCTGTCTCCGCTTTCTTGCTTCCGCACGCCGTCATGGAAAGCGCCATCGCACCTGCAAGTACCGCCGCAAGAATTTTCTTTTTCATTTCTTTTCCTCCTTAAAATATAAGTGTACTTATAACACCCTGATTATAACATTAATTTCTCGCCTATTCAAGATATTTACCGGGAATATTTATTCTATTGAATTGCAGAAACCAGCAAATAAATCAACGTAGCGCAAAGCCCGATACAGAACAGGATCAATCCATATGACAGGCTTCGCCCGATCATGCCCGCATTTTCTTTAAAATCAGAATACAGCAGTGCAAACTGATGGACATAATCTTTCTTGTTGGGTTTTTTGCACCATATGGTACGGTTCAGCAGATTGACCGCCCCATTGACGATTCGCCCAAAGAAATACGTCACCTCGTTACCCTCGTCCAGCTCATAGCTTGGCTGGCTGTCGCGGTAAATCGTTTTTCGCAAAAATACCACCAGCGCATCGGTTACCGTATCGAACAATCCCGCCAGTACGCTTCCGACGATCAGCAGAGCCTTCGCAATCACATCCATCATATTGTCTAGGACCGTGCAGGCTGCACCGCAGATGCCGGGGATCACTTTCAGCAGGATCGGACGGTAAATACGGTCTTCCAGATCCAGCACCGCCGGCAATCTGTTTGCATATGCCCGGCTTCCGTCTGCCTGTTTTGGCATCATCCACATGCGGACAATCACAAAATAAACCAGAATTCCGATCACAATGGAGGTCATGCTGCCCTTTAAGTTTTCCAGGCTGAAATATGCCACGCGCCCCTCTGCATGGGCAAGCCCCAGAAAGCCCTGCCCCAGATCCGCCATCTTATCCATTGTCAGATGCGGCAAAATCCCCATCAGCGGAAACAGCACAGCGCTGATCGTAAGCACTGCCCGGCTTGTGCCGTTCATATAATCCTTCCTGGCGTCGTATTCCGCCTGAACCTCAGGATCTTCATTTTTTTCCAGAAATACCGCTGCAAACAGCTTGCACATATAGGCAACCGTCAATCCGCCGCTAATCAAAAACAGCCATTCAATGATCTTCATATCGCTTACGCCAAAAACGCCGGCGTGCGCTGCGCTCTCCCCGAGCTCCTCTATATATTCCACAATACTTTCATGGATCAGCGTCTTGCTCACATAACCGCTGAAAAGCGGGATTCCGCCGATACCAAGCGCGCCCATCAGGTAGATAAACGCCAGCAGCGGTTTCTTCCGCCCAAATCCCCGGATCTCATTCAGGTTCAGCTTATGGAGGTTCATGTAAATCACTCCCGCCGCCATAAAGAGCACCAGCTTAAACAGGGAGTGGTTCACCATATGCAAAAACGTCCCCCTAACAGCCAGGGCATTTTCTTCGCCCAAAAGCCCCTGCATACCGATTCCCACAAGAATAAAGCCGATCTGGGATACGGAGGAGCAGGCAAGCGTCCGCTTAAAATCGACGGAGAAAAGCGCCAGTACCGCTCCCAGCACCATCGTAAGCACGCCGATTACCAGCACAAAGGTCCCCCATGTCACATCATGAAGCATAATCTTGCAGCTAATTACCAGAATCCCGAAGATACCGGTCTTCGTCAGAATACCGGACAGCAGGGCGCTGGCAGGAGCCGGCGCCACCGGATGCGCCTTCGGAAGCCAGATATGCAGAGGAAACGCGCCCGCTTTGGCGCCAAAGCCAAAGAACAGGCAAAGCGCCGCCGGCATAACTTCCTTGCCCCTGCACGCCTCATACAGACTGTCAATCTCCAGTGTTCCCACCTGACGGTAGAGCAAAAAAAGCCCCATCAGCATCACAAGCCCGCCAATTACCGCCACAGCCAGATAGGTCGCCGCCGCCCGCAGCGATTCTTTTCTTTCATCCTGCGCCACCCACACATAGGAAGCAAAGGACATAACCTCAAAGAATACAAAGGTCGTATACAGGTCTGCGGAAAAGAAGATCGCCTCCGTCGCCCCCAGCGTCACGAGCTGGAACAAATAATAACGGTTGCGGTTGCGGTAATGCGCAAAATACTCGCCTGAAAACAGGGCGGTCATCATCCACATAAACGCCGCGATTGCGCCGTAAACCACCCGGAAGCCATCTGCGGTAAAATGAAGCCCCATCCCGCAAATCCCCGGAATATCCAGCGCCGATGCCTGCGGATTTTTCAAATAAATCCCCAAAACCGCCAGCGCCAGCACAAATTCCACGATCGCCGCAATCCCGACAAACGTATCTCTTGATTTTTTTTCTTTTCTTCCGATCAGATAGGATACGCAAGCTGCGATCATAGGAAAAAATACTAAAATGCCGATTAAAAGATTCATCTCTTACGTCTCCTTTCTAATAAATTCCTGCCGCCACATCCCGGAAGAACTGTACCAGCCTTCCCGAAAAAAGCCCCAGCACTACAACTCCCACCGCAAATAACAACAGCGGCAGGCACATTTTCCAGGTCGGGTCGGTAACGCTGCTGATCGTACCATAGTCAAATCCCTGTTTGGGGAAAAATGCCCGGATTACGATAGTCAGCATATAGATCGCCGTCAACAGCGCGGAAATCAGCAGGCAGCCGATCCCGAAGTATGCCAGCACATTGCCGCTTTCCACCGCCGCCTGCGCGAGGTTCCATTTGCTGATAAAACCGGCAAACCCCGGCACTCCCATTAAGCCAAGCGCCGACACGGTAAAGCACCCGAATACCACCGGCATCCTTCTGCCCATTCCGTCCATCTCATAAATATAGCTTTTTCCCGTCTGGTGCATAAAAGCTCCGGCGCAGAGAAAGGAGCCGATCTTCATCACGGCATGGCACACCAGATGGCACAGCGCGCCAACCAGCCCAAGCGGCGTCATAATCGTCACGCCAAAGATAATGTAAGACAGGTTGCTCACCGTGGAATACGCCAGTCTTCGTTTAATATGCGTTTCCTTAACCGCCCTGCTGCACCCGTATACGATTGTGAACATGGCAAACGCCATCACGACATACTGAACCCAGGTTCCCCGCAGAAACTCCGTGCCAAAGCTGTAATACGTCAGGCGGATAATGGCAAATACGCCCGCCTTTACCACTGCCACCGCATGGAGCAGCGCCGTAACCGGAGTCGGCGCCACACCTGCCTGCGGAAGCCAGGAGCTGAACGGCCAGATCGCCGCCTTTACGCCAAACCCCATAAAGGTAAACAGATAAATCCACAGCAGCAGGTTCGTCTTATCGCCAATTTTCTCCAGGTTCAAAGCTCCGCCCATCACAAACTCCACGGTATCGCCGTACACGATCAGGAACACCAGCCCCATCAGGGCAAACGCCGCACCGCCTAAGGAGTAATACAGATATTTCCTTACCGCCAGAATGGATTCGCGGTTCAGCTTATGCATAACCAGCGGCACCGTGGAAAGCGTAAGCAGCTCGTAGAAAAAGTACATGGACAGCATATCCGAGGCAAACGCAATTCCCAGCGTAACCCCGTAAGTAATGCTGTAAAAAGCAAAAAATGCTTTTTCATTCCCTTCATGCTCCATATATTCAAACGCATAAAGCGTCGCCAGCGGCCACAGCACGGATACCAGCCCCGCAAACACCATCGTCATTCCGTCTATCTTAAAGGAAATCGAAAGGTTTTCCACAAAATGCACGACATGAAATACTTCCGTCCTGCCGCCGCTAAGCACCGTCCACACAACCGCTGAGGTAATCAGCGTGACCGCTTCCAGATAAATCATCATATGCTTTCTTTTCTTAAACGGCAATACCGGCGTCAGCGCCCCTCCCAGAATCGGCAGCAGAATTGCTGCTAAAATCCAATATCGGTTCATCATATACATCCACACTTTCTATAAAACTGTATTGACAATTTCAGAGATATAATTAATCAATGGATTTGGCAGCACGCCGAGAAGTATTGCCAGCGCAGCCAGAATCGCACACGGAACCACCATGATTTTTACCGGTTCCTTTTTCACCAGCGATGCATAATCATAATCCGCCCCGGGCAGGAACCCTTTGATTGTGATTGGAAGCAGGTATCCGGCGGTCAAAAGCGCACTGATAAGCAGAACTACCGGACCCAGCCATGCGAAAATATGGATGCCGGATTCCAGAGAACCAAGCGCCAGATACCATTTACTGATAAATCCGCTCGCTGGGGGAATTCCCACCAGCGCCAGTGAAGCGAAGGTGTAACACCAGATTGTCACCGGCATCTCCTTGCCGATTCCGGTAAGCTCGTCCACATTGGTTTTACCCGTTTTATAAATAATGGCTCCTGCGCACAGAAACAGCGCAGACTTAATAAACGAATGGAACACGACATGGAGAATCGCCCCCGTCATCGCCTGCGGCTGAAGAAGCGCCAGCCCAAAGAGAATATACGATACCTGGCTTACCGTGGAATACGCCAGCCTTTTTTTCATGACCTTTTCGCGGTAGGCAAGCATCGACCCCATAAATACAGTAACCAGCGTCAGCGCCAGCCACGCCGTCTGTACCCAGGTTCCCCTTATGAACTCCGCTCCAAACAAATAATAAACGACACGGATAATACCAAGTACACCGGCTTTTACAATCAGCCCGGACAGCACTGCACTCGCGGGCGCCGGCGCTACCGGATGCGCAGCGGGAAGCCATGCGTGCATGGGGAACATACCCGCCTTTACGCCAAAGCCAAGAATCATAAAAAAGCTGATCACCAGCAGCATCCCTTCTTTTCCCGCCGCCAGAGTCATATCCAGGACGCCGCCCGCCGTAAAATCAAGCGTCGTGCCGTAACGGCTTAAAAAGTAGATCCCCAGAAGGGCCATATAAGCGCCGCACAGCGAATAGAACAGGTATTTTACCCCGCCCATTATCGCTTCCCTGGTCTTCGAATGCAGAACCAGCGGGAAGGAAAGCAGCGTCATCATCTCGTAGAACATATAAAATGTAATCATATTGCCCGCAAAATCAAGCGCCAGAAGGATTCCATATACCATCATATAGAAACCGAAGTACCGCTTTTCTTCCTTTTCGTGCTTCATATACTCAAAGGAATAAAACCCGGATAAAATCCAGACAATAGTTACAATAGACGCGAAAATCCTGCCCAGGCTGTCCACCTTAAAATAAATATTCAGATTACCTCCCAGCCGGATCAGCGTAATCTGCATCTCCCCGCCAAAGATCACCAGCAGGGCAAGCAGCCCTGTCACCAGAAGCCCCGCTCCCGATATATCCAACAGCGCTTTGCGAGTTGAAAACTCCGGTTTTATCAGGATCACCAGCCCAATAATCACAGGAAAAAATACCGCTAATAATATTATGATTGAATGATTCATCTTTTCTCTCCTTCCCCCTATGCAAAATTCAAGAGGCCGTATTCTATCAGCTCAATAATCGGCTGCGAGGTCATTCCCAGCACCATATTCAGAATGATAAACAAAACAATGGTCGCCGTATACAGCTTCTGCTCCCTGCAGGCAATTCTGGTAAAGCCTTTCTGTCTCTCAGTCTTTTTGTTTTCCGGCGTATAGATACGCACCACCGTTTTCATAAAATAAATTGCATTGAGGATTGTACTAATCGACAGCACAATCAGCGTGGGGAAGAACTTCCATGTCGGATGCTCCACCGCCGCCTGTGCAAACAGCACCTTGCTTACAAAACCGGAAAACATGGGAATTCCCACCATCGACAGCGAGCCCACCGCGAAGCCCACACCCGCGATTTTATTGCGGTACGCCGAACCGGTGAGGTCAAAGAAGCTGCGGCTTCCCGCCGACGCATCCGTCAGCCCGATCGCCGAGATAAACAGCAGCGATTTTGTGGCGGCATGCACGAGGATATGGAAAATACTGGCAATTACCCCCGCCTCTGTGCCGAGTCCAAAGCCCATATAAATGTAGCCGATCTGCGCCACGGAAGAAAACGCGATCATCCTGCGCACATCCTTTTCCCAGATCGCACTGAGTGAACCAAAAATCATTCCGCACAGCCCAAAAATGAAAAGGACATTGATCACGTGGGTGCTTCCTATGATGGAAAAGCCGATCACGCGGTAAAAAATCTTCAGCAGCAAAAATATATATCCCTTTGACACCAGGCTGGAAAGCATGGCAGCGGATGACACCGTAGAATATCCATAGGCATCCGGCAGCCACGAATGGAAAGGAAAGAGGGCGCTTTTAATGGAAAGCCCCACCGTCATCAAACCAATCGCAATCAGCATCGGTATCCGGTAAGTGCCGGTCTGCATGATATTCTCCACCGCTTCTTTAATATTGGACATCAGAAGATGCCCGGTCAGGTCATACAGCATGCAGATGCCCATCAGCAGCATGCCGGAGCCTAATAAGCTCATAATCATATAACGCACTGCCGCCTCAATGGTCCGCCCGTTCTGCCGGATCATAATCAGCCCGCAGGCGGAAATAGTATTGATCTCCACAAATACGTACGCCGTAAAAAGGTCGTTTGTATAAATCAGCGCCAGCAGCGAGCTTAACATCAGGTTTGTAAGAATATAGTAAATGTTATGCTTGCTGTACTCCACCTCTTCCAGCAGCTTTTTCCTGCCGCCAAGAATGGACAAAAGCATAATGATGCTGAAAAACAGTGCCATGCCTGCTTCCAGTACGCCGGCGCGGATCTCATTTCCCCAGGGCGCAGGAAAATGCCCCATCATGAAAACATAGCTGCCGATCCCGGACCGGATAAGCCACACCAAAAGCCATGCCGACATCAGCCCTACCGCAGATATGACAACCGTATTCAGCCATTTTGCCGGTTTTGCCGGCAGCACGGCGGATACCGTACCGGAGAACATCGAGATCATGATTGAGAAAAAGGGGACGTTTTGTACAAATTCCATCACAGGCCCTCCTTTCGCAGCCTCGACGAAATCTCATCCAGGTCCAGCGTATGATATCTCTGGTACAACCGGACGGTCAAAGACAGCATCAGCGCCGTAACAGAAACGGAAACCACGATACCGGTCAGAACCAGTCCGCTTGGTATAGGATTAATGTAAGCTTCCACGCTCTGTACGCCATTGACTACGATCGGCGCTACTCTTCCCGTGATATAGCCTTTTTCAGCCAGGAAAAGGTACACAGCCGTATCCATAATATTTAATCCGATGATTTTCTTGATTAAGTTCTTCTGGAAAAGCAGATTGGCAAACCCGATTCCAAAAAGAATCATCGCTACTTCCTCGCCGATGTTCGGCCAAAAATTTGTTCCCAGCATGCTTAAAATCCTCCTTTACGAAACATAACAAAAAAGGCATACATCGTGCAGGCAACCACCAGCCCCACACAAATATTCAAGGGCAGGATCAAGCCGCTGCTAAGAATTGCCCCCGGCGTCCCCAGCGGTATCCCGCTTTCCAGATGGTGCGCGCCGGTATAAAAAGAATAGCTCTTTGCCAGGCAGTAAAAACTGAGTGCGCTGAAACTAATCCATTTATAGGTTTTTTCGGTAAAGAACCGTTCCGTTTTTTCAAACCCGAACGCATTCAGGTAAAGGATCAGCCCCGCGCCGATGATCGCTCCGCCGGAAAAGCCGCCGCCCGGAGACAGATGCCCGTTCAGGACGACATAAATGCCAAAAATGACAATGACCGGAACCAGTACAAACGCGACTTTTTGCAGAATCGTATCACTTTTTGGCTCATAATAGCTGTCATTCTTTTCCGCTTCCTCCGCGCTGCCCTTTCCTTTTTTCTTGTCATTGCGCAGAAGGATTAAGACGGTACAGGTCGCAATAAAAAGGACATTGGACTCTCCAAAGGTATCAAACGCACGGTAATCCAGAATCATACCGGTGACGATATTCACCGCGCCCGTCTCCTGCAGCCCGTCCTCTATGTATTTTGCCGAAACCTCATTGCTTCCCGGGTTCTTGCCGCTCCCAATCGGCGGAAGATAAGATACCGCCACCAGCAAAATGGCAATCAAAGCAACGCAGCAGGCAAGCGCCGCTATTTTATAAAAGCGGAAGAAAAACCGGTATTTTTTATTGTTCTCAATATCCTGCGCCCTGCTGATAACCCGTTCCCTGTCCTTGCGGTGCTCCAGCAGGATCTTCTCATCCCTGGTATCCGTCCCCATGATGCTTACTTCCATGTTGCCAAGATAGGGGTCTTTCTCTCCCGTTATCCACTGCTTTATGCGCACCGTCAGACGCCGCTTATATTCTTCTTCAGATATCGGTTTACTCATCCTTATCTTCCTCCTTCATCGCACGGATTTTCTTTAATGTCGCAAAAAACAGAATACTGGTGACTCCGGCGCCGACCGCCGCCTCGGTGATCGCAAGGTCCGGCGACTCCAGCAAAATCCAGATAATCGACATAATCAGGCTGTAAGACATAAAGATCAGGATTGAATTTAAAAGATTTTTAGAAAAACTTACGGATACTGCGCATACGATCAGAAAAATTAATAAAATATACTGAAAAATCTGCATCACTCTTCCTCCTTCTCTTTTTCATCTCCCGGAAGCTCACAATATCTTTGCAAATGCTCATTGGTGATTACTTCCAAACGTGCAATCAGATGAGAAGATACCGGGGATGCGCACCAGAGAAAGATGACTACCAGCCCCATCTTCAGCGTGGTAAAATTAAATCCCGAAAGTATCATAAGCCCAGCCAGGGAGATGCCGATTCCCAGGGTATCCCCCATTGCCGCCGCATGCATACGGTTCAGCACATACTTAAACTTAAACACGCCGATAAGCTGAACCACAAAGGTGGCAATTCCTAAAAACAGCAAAACGATCCCCGCTACAAACTGCACCCAGCTAACAATCTTCATTTTCATCCTCCCCTTTCTTCTTATCCTTTGACTCCAGGTAAACGCCGGTATAGACCTTCGTAAGCACCACCACTGCCAGGAAGCTTATCATGGCGTAAATCAGGCAGATGTCCACCAGATAGCCCTCCTGCATCTTCACCGCCAGGATCGAGATCATGACCATAACCATCGTTCCCAGCATGTTCACTGCCACCAGGCGGTCGGCGATCGTCGGTCCGATAATCGCCCGGATCAGGCAGAGCACCGCCATCAGTGCCAGCACGATCAGCGCCGCGCTTAGAATCCATGAATACTGTTGAACTAACTCCATATCACTCACCCGTCCTTTCCATTTTCTCAAGCATTTCTACAAAAACCGAATCCCCAATCCCTTCCGAGAGGCTCCTGTCCAGGCAATGCACCACCAGTTCGTCTTCCTCCAAAGATACGGTGATCGTTCCCGGCGTCAGGGTAATCGAATTCGCCAGCATCATCTTCGCCGTTTCCGTTTTCAGGTTCGTCCTGAATTTTACGATCACCGGGTCCACCACCTCCCTGTCGGTAAGGATCAGATGAATGACCGCCAGGTTTGCCCTGATAATTTCCACAATCAACGTTATAACATAGCGCAGGAAAAAACCGCTCTTTTTATAGTACAGGATTTCCTTCTGTATGCTATGCCCCATAAATTTACAGACAAACGCAAAGACTGCCGCCGCGATCACCACGCCGAAAATTACAATCTCCAGCGTTACCGCCCCATTAAAAATAAGCCACACTAAAAAGAACAGTATAAACATTTCTTCCACTCCTAACCATGCTTTATGTACAAAATTCTCAACGCATTATAACAAACTTTAACAAAAATGTAAACCAAAAAAGGAGCAGCTTACGCCACTCCAGTCAAGTTTAATATCCAATAGACCAATCCAAGCACAAAGCTGGAAAAAATCCCATACAGGATCACCGGTCCTGCAATCGTAAAAATTTTACACCCGATGCCGAATACCTGCCCTTCCTTTTGGAACTCAATCGCCGGCGCCGCCACCGAATTGGCAAATCCGGTAATCGGAACCAGCGTGCCGGCTCCGCCAAACTTGGCAAGCCTCTGGTATATGCCGCAGCCTGTGAGGATAACGCTGAGAAGCACCAGCAAAAGGGAGCACCACATCCCCGCTTCCTCCTGCGTAAGCCCCATCGCCAGCCCCCGGTTGGTCAGCCACTGCCCCAGGCAGCAGATCACTCCGCCTGTCACAAACGCTTTCCAGCAATTTCCAAAAAGGCTGTGTGTAGGCGTCACCTTTTTTACATATTCATTATACTCCTGATTTTTCTTCTCTGTTATCACATCTGCCATTACCTGTACCTTCCTTTTCTTCCTTTGATTTCCGTTACCAGCTCATAAAAAACTGCAGCAGGCTGCCGATCACCTTCCCTGCGGCAATCGAGAGGATAATCCAGCTTGACCCCTTCGTCAAGCCAATCCTTCTGGAAAATACCGGAAACATATTCACGACCTCCGCCAGCGCCATGATCCAGCCGCCCACATACATCCCGGCGGCAAATCCCTGGATGGCAAGCCCGCTCCTTCCCACCGGCACCCTGATCTGATAAATACTCAGCAGCGTGCCAAACAGCGCTCCCAGCAGCACCGCCGTCTCATACAATCGGCTGTACAGCGCGGTATGCGTAATTCCCGTAAACCTTGTCACAATGCCAAGCCCGACAATCAGGGCGATAACGCCGCCGGCGACCAGGAATCCGCCGCCAAGCCCGATCATCCACAGCACAAGGTTCCTAAACCAAATACCGCCCATGATTATTTTGCTCCTCCTGTGTGCTTCTCCTCTTTCGGTGTATGCCTGCTCGCCTCAATCAACGTATTGTTCACATCGTCCTCATAGGTGCGCATCTGCACCTCCAGAGGCGTCGGGTCCGCCGTCAGCTTTTTGCCTGCAAAATGATTGAAAAACACGATGATGCCAAAGCCGATCCCCAGAGAGTAGGCAAGCTCCAGGATTGTGAATCCGTCGGAGGTCTGCCCGGTAAACAGCTCATAGGTCTGGGCAAAAATTCTCGTCACATCCACATCATTGTTAAATGTCATAATGGAAAATGCCGCCCCAAAAAAGCTGAGCACACAGACAAATACTGTCTTTGCCCAAGCCACTGCCGGCGCCGGCTGCTCCTTTTTTGCCAGCGTAATGATGAAATCGGCTTCCCCCAGGTTATTGACCTCCAGCGTCGGAAATTCCATATGAATGCATTCAATGACCTCCATAACTGATTTCACATAACGCCCGGGCTGTTTTCCCACCGCTTTCGGAAGCGGCAGTGTCTTCACCCGCGCCTCGATCTCCCGGTTGGCGCATTCGAGCTGTGCGATGTCTTTTAAAAATACTTTTGTGTCATGCACCTCGACGTTGCCGTCAATCTTGAGATATAATGTTTCCTGTGCCATCTCATTCCCTCGCTTCCCATCTTTTCCTTAGTATCCGCTTTTTCCCCCTCTTTATGCATCATCTATTCTCTTTTTTGCCGCTATAATTTCTGCCGGAGGTTTTTTAATATTTTCTTCTCCATACGCGATACCTGCACTTGGGACATGCCCAAAGCCTGTCCCACCTCGCTCTGCGTGCGGTTTTCGAAGTAGCGCATATAGATCAGGCGCCGCTCCTCACATTCCAGCTCATTTAAAAGCGTTTGCAGAAGGATCCGGTTTAACAACTTCTCGTTTTCATTTTCCTGCCCCTCCAGCCTGTCCTGAAGACAGATGTCATTGCCGTCGCTTTGATACACAGACTTTTGCAGAGATTCCACCTCCGCCGCCGACTCCATCGCCAGCACAATCTCCTCCCTGGATATCCCCGCCTCCTCTGCCACTTCCTCCATCGTCGGTTCCCGCCCGATCCGCTTCTCCAATTGTTCTTTCGCCAGAGATGTCCTGTATGCCGTCTCCTTCAGAGAACGGCTCACCTTTATCATTCCGTCATCCCGCAGAAAACGCTTGATTTCTCCGGCGATCATCGGAACGGCGTAGGTTGAGAATTTTACATCATAGGACAAATCAAAATGGTCGATCGCCTTTAAAAGCCCGATGCTTCCAATCTGGCACAGATCCTCCATTTCCGTACCTCTGCCGGCAAATCGTTTCACAATACTGAAAACAAGCCCCAGATTTTCTTCTACCAACTGTTCTCTTGCAGCTTTATCCCCTTGGTGCGCCTTTTTAATTAACCCCAGGGTATGCTCCATCTAAGACTTCCTTTCACTTTTCAAATTCGCTTACGATCCTGCCTATCTTTTTTGTCATTGCCACTGTTGTGCCCCTGTTTATGGCGGATTCCACCTCTACGCTGTCCATAAACACTTCCATAAAGGCAAAGCCCATCCCGGAGCGCTCGGAATCCGGTTTCGTCGTAAACAGCGGTTCCATCGCTTTTTTAATATCCGCAATCCCTTTCCCGTAATCTATCACCTTCAGGTTAAGCTCCTGCCCTTCAATCCTGCATTCCACCACGATCTTTTTCACTTCATTCTCATATCCGTGCACAATCGAATTGGTCACTGCCTCAGAGAGCGCGGTCTTTACATCCGCCACCTCCTCCAGCGTTGGATTTAACTGTGTCATAAACGCCGCAACCGCTACCCTTGCAAAGCTCTCGTTGCAGGAGCGGCTGTCAAATTCAATTCTCATTTCATTTGTCTGTGCCATATGCATCCCCCTTAGAAAATATTGGACTGCAATGGCAATCCGTCATAAATATCTATCACCTTATAAACTCCTGATAAGGTCAGGATCTTGCGGATTCGTTCATTTACATGGACCGCCGCCACTGCTCCGCCCATAAACCGCATATTTTTATACCTGCCCATAATCATTCCAATTCCCGAACTGTCCATAAAGGTCGTTCTTCTGAAATCGAATACTACTCTGCGTATATTCCTGTTCTGAATCACCTGGTCCGCACAGCGCTTAATCCTCTCTGCATTATGATGATCCAGCTCCGGCGGCACCATAATAATCAGATCCGTTCCCTTAATATTTAAAAAATCCTCCATTTCATCACTCCCCTGCTGTTATTTGCCCTGTTTTTCCCACAAAAAGGGCTGCTGCATAATTCTATGCAGCAGCCTCTTTTCCGAGGTTTCTCATCCCGTATCCTATATGCCGCCGGCATCTGTCTCCTGTACCGCCGTGCCATCCGCATTTGTCTCCTGCACCGCCGTGCCGTCTGCATTTGTCTCCTGTACTACATTTCCGTCTGCATCTGTCTCCTGCGTTTCTGCAGATGTCCCCGCTTTCGCCGCCGTCAGCACACTCGCATTGCTTATGTAAGGCGTCAGCGTCGCCTCATATGCCGGGAACCTCACGATCGTCTCCGCCAGTATCTTATCCGCATTTTCGGTATCGCCCTGATTATAATAGGAAAACGCCAGGTAGTACCACGCGTCATACTGCGTCTCGTCTGTCTCCGTCGCCTGCTTCAGCTTTTCCGCTGCCGTTGTATAATCACCCTGTGAGAACGCGGTCGCCCCTTCGCTGTACAAAGCGGCGTAAATCGTCGATTTCACACTGTTCAGCAGCGTGTCATACAGCGTCTTTGCATTTCCCGTAAAGCTGTCCGCATCCGCATGCGCCAGCGAAGTGCCCGCGCCGGTCTGGTCGCCGCCAATATACTGGTTTGCCGCCTGCAGCAGGATATCATAGCCGTCCGCCTTCTTCTGGGCATCCTCCATCGTCTGATTTGCCTCTTCTATCTGCGCCTGGTATTCTTCAATTTCCGCCGTCAGGCTCTCCACCTTTGCACTTTCTGAAGCAAGCTTTGTATTGGCATCCGTCACCTGCTGGTTCGCCGTCTGGTTAATCCTTCTGGTATTCGCCGGAATCGCCAGAAACCAGATGACCGCCGTGCCCAGCAGAAATCCCAGGAAGATATTTAAAAACGTCGCCATTGTAGAGCTGTCACGAAACGTCGTCGGCTGGATAATTACATCATTGCCGCTCATATAAGTCGTAGGACCTAATATTTTCTTTTCTTCCTCCACTGCCTTGACCGTGCGCCGGTACTTCTTGCTGCCGTTTAAATTCGTCCCTACCCCGGTCGCTTCCTCAATCTCCTGAAGGTAACGGAGCGTGGTCGTGTTGGTATTATCAATCCGCGCCGCTTTCTTCAGCAGCTTTCTTGCCTTTTCGTATTCCTGCTGATGGATGTAGATCAGCGCCAGAAGATGATAGCCCTTAATCAGGTTCGGATTCTGCACCAGCACCTTTTTCAACTGGATCACCGCCATATCCTCATCATCCTGCCGGCAGTACATCAGAGACTGGTTATATTTGCGGATCGTCTGGTTGATCGTCTCCAGCTTATTTTTATTCGACTGCAGCTTGGAGATATAGATGTCCGCCGCGTTATTCTCCGTCTGGATGTTCTTGCTGATTACCCATTCGCTGAGCGCCGCGACGACTTCGCCCATCTCATAGTAGACAAGACCCAGAAGATTTCTCGCATCGATATTTTCCTTGTTAAACTTCAGGCTTCGCTTCAGGCAGGAAATCGCGCCGGACAAATCTCTTACGCTTGCCTTTTCCAGCCCTTCGTTATACAGCAGATTCGAGATCCTCACAATGCGCTTCTGGATCGTGATATCCGCTCCGCACCCGCTGCAGTAATCAATCGCCGCCAAAGGGGTCCCGCAGTAAATACATCTCATCTTTGTTCCCCCTTATCTTCTTTTGTTCTTTTCTTCCTGCAGCATATCCTTGAGAATATCTGTAATATCCGTAAAATCTCTCTTATAAATTGCATCTTCCGCTTCATTCACATCCAGACTCGGATGGAATTTCTTTAATTCCTCTTCATAATTAATCATTTGTAACTCTCCTCCACGATTTCTTTTACCTCACCGACAAGATACAAAGAGCCCACACAGAACAGTAAGCCTTCTTTCTTTTTATCCATCGCGGCGGCAAAAGCGTCCCGTATGCCGGGGACTGCCGTCACTTTCACATCCGTGTATTTTTCAAAGACTGCAGCGAGTTTTTGCGCCGGCACAATCCGATCCCCGCGAATTTCCGTCACTACCACTTCCGCTAGCCGTCCCGTTTCGCAGATCGTCTTTACCATCTCTTCGTAATTCTTCTCCACCACCGCCGAAAAAAGCATGACAATCCTTCTGCCCGCCTTCACCGACAGCAGGGTTTTTACAAATTGCTGCACACCGTCCTCATTATGCGCGCCGTCAACGATAACCCCCGGAAGTATCGTCTCCATGCGCCCTTCCCAGGTAGTCCCGGCAATCGCCTCCACTCTTGTATCTATGGAAATCTCATGCTCCGGGTCGATCATTTCCATCGCCATCAGCGCCAGGGAACTGTTTCTCACCTGGTATTGCGCGATACAGGGGACGGTAATCTTTCTCTGTCCATAATACATGGCATTGAGCATAAAATCAATGCTTTTGTCTGTTCTATCCAGAATTTGGCACATTTCCTCATGCAGCCCAGCCACCCGGCAGCCAAGCTCTGCCGCTCTCTTTCTTATGACCTCCTCTGCCTGCAGGTTGCTTCCGTCATAGACGACCGGAACCCCCGGCTTGATAATGCCCGCCTTCTCCCGGGCGATCTCAGGAATCGTTTCTCCCAGTATTTCCGTGTGGTCCAGGCTGATCGAGGTTATTACCGAAACGAGCGGATGTTCGATCACATTGGTTGCGTCCAGCCTGCCGCCCAGCCCGGTTTCCAGAACCGCGTATTCCACCCCCGCATCGCGGAAAATCACCATAGCAGCCGCAAAGAGGATTTCAAAATAGGTCGGATGCAAAAAACCGTCCGCCACCATTTCCTTTATCACCTGCGCCACTTCTTCATATGCCCGCAGGAACACCCCGTCCGCCACCGGTTTATTATTGATTTGAAAACGCTCGTTAATCTTAATCAGATGCGGGGAAATAAATAATCCCGTCTGTCTGCCGCCCGCTGTCAGCATCGCGGACAGAAACGCACAGACAGAACCTTTTCCATTGGTTCCCGCCACATGAATCAGCTTCATGCAGCGCTCCGGCCTGCCCAGTCGCTCCATCATTTCAATGGTATTTTCCGGTTTATTCTTTGTCGTGAACTTCGGGACACTATATATATAATCTACCGCTTCTTCGTATGTCATCTTCCCACTTCTTTCCTCACTCGTTTTCATGCAGACTTCTCATATGCAAACTTTTCTTTCCTCATCTATCATATATAGTTCCTCTTTTGATTGCAAGCAAATTTTATCGCACAAAACGACAAAGCGCCGGGATAAAAAATCTCCGTTTTCGATTCCCGGCAAAAAGCAAAAAATCCGCCCGGCGTCAAAACCGGGCGAATCCATTTCGCTTTTATATCACTTTGCTTAAAAATGCCTTCAGGCGTTCGTTCTTCGGATTCCCGAAAAATTCTGCCGGCGGCGCTTCTTCCAGTATCCTTCCATCTGCCATGAAAAGAATCCGATCCGCCACCTCCCTGGCAAAGCCCATTTCATGTGTAACCACGACCATCGTCATGTGCTCTCTGGCGAGATCTCCCATAACGCTTAACACTTCGCCTACCATCTCCGGATCCAAAGCGGAAGTCGGCTCGTCAAACAGTATAACCTCCGGCTTCATACAAAGCGCGCGCACGATCGCCACACGCTGCTTCTGTCCGCCCGACAGCTGGCTGGGATACGCCTGCGCCCTGTCTGCCAGCCCAACGCGCTCCAGCAGCTTCATCGCTTCCGCTTCCGCCTGCGCCTTTCTCACGTCCTGAAGCTTGATCGGCGCGATCGTCATATTCCTCAGAATCGTCATATGCGGGAACAGGTTAAAGTGCTGGAATACCATACCCATCTTCTGGCGGTGGACATTGATATTAATCTTCGGATTCATCAGATCCGTACCGTCAAAATAGATGTGTCCGCCCGTCGGATCCTCCAGACGGTTCAGGCAGCGCAAAAAGGTACTTTTTCCCGAACCGGATGGCCCTACCACAAAGACTACCTCTCCGCGCCTGATCTCCACCGACACACCGTTTAAGGCGTGGACTCCGGTAAACTCCTTTTTCAAATCCTCTACCCGGATCAAAGGTTCGTTAACGCTCACTGTTTCGCAACCTCCTCTCCAGAATGGTAATCAGTTTGCTGAATATCAGCACCAGTACCAGATAAATCACCGCCACTGCAATCAGGGGCATAAACGCCTGATAGGTACGGCTTCTGATAATATCGCCGCCCTTTGTAAGATCCTCCAGGGCGATATAGCCCGCTACCGAGGTCTCCTTCAGGAGCACGATAAACTCATTTGCCAGCGACGGCAGTACATTTTTAAATACCTGCGGCAGAATAATGTAAATCATCGTCTGCGCATAATTGAAGCCCAGGCTGCGCCCCGCCTCAAACTGTCCGTTATCGATCGACATAATACCGCCGCGGATAATCTCCGCTACATAAGCGCCGGAATTCAAACCGAATGCCAGAATCGCCACAAAGGTCTTATCAATCTTTACGGAACCGAAAATTACAAAGTAAATAATCAACAACTGAACGACAACCGGCGTTCCGCGGATAACCGTCAGGTAAAGCTTGCAGACTGCGTTCAGAAGCTTCAGCTTTCCCGTCTTCTCACAGGTAGAACGCACAACCGCCACCAGAAATCCCAGCAGGATACCGATGATGACGGCAAAAAATGTCACAATCAGCGTAGTCTTGAGCCCGTTTGCCAGATAATGCCAGCGCCCGTCCTCTATGAAATTAAAATAAAACTGTTCTTTAAATGACATTTATTTATCCTTTTCGCAAATGCTTACTCTTCTGCTGCTTCGGTAACTGCTTCCTCCGTATCTGCTTCCACATCTGCTTCCGTCTCTTCCTCTGTATCATCGCTGCTGATGTACTTATCTACGACCTCCTGGAATTTACCATTCTCTTTCAGGGTAGCGATTGCCGCATTTACCTGCTCTAACAGTTCCTCATTCTCCTTTGCAATTGCAATTGCATATTCTTCCTCAGTGAACGCTTCATCCACCAGCTTGATGCCCTCGTTCTGCTCAACAAATACTTTTGCCGGCTCGCCATCGATTACCACAGCGTCAACCTTACCCTGTAAAAGAGCCTGTACTGCCTCAAAGCCTTTGTTATAACGCTCAATCGTCGCGTCCTCTACATCCTCTACATAGATATCGCCGGTCGTACCGAGCTGTACGCCGATGGTCTTCCCTGCCAGGTCGTCCGGTGTCGTGATCTCACTGTCTTCCGCTACAATAATCATCTGTGTTGCCTGCGCATAGGTATCGGAAAAGTTCACGGATTTCTTACGTTCTTCCGTTACTGTGATGCCTGCCATCGCGATATCTGCTTTTCCGGTCTGTACTGCTGCCAGAACGGAATCAAACGCCATATCCTCGATCTCCAGCGTCATGCCAAGCTCCTCTGCGATCAATGCAGCTACTTCTGCATCGATTCCCACAATATCATCGCCTTCGTGATACTCATACGGCGGGAACTCCGCGTTCGTCGCCATAACTAAAGCGTCACCTTCTGCCATTGCAGACATGCCAAATGACATCACCATTGTTCCTGCTAAAACTGCTGCCAATAACTTTTTCATTCGATTTCCCCCTCGTATTTTTATAAATAATTTTCTTTAACGCTACCACTAATTCGTCTTTTTGTCAACAAATTATGCATAATTATGCATATCTGAACGTGTACACGGCTGATTTAGGTTCCAAAGTATGAGAAGTGCATGTAGTCTTTGCTGTTGCCCCAATCACCCTGGCTAAAGCCGTATTTTTTGAAGATCTGTGCCACCTCGCCGTCTTTTGGTATGGAGTACGGGTCTTCGCCCGGCTTCCAGTATTTCCCTGCCGTGATGGCTCCGGTTGCTATATTGACCATGTAGTTTTCTGTCCAGTTAATGTCGATCGCAGTTCCGGTGTTGTGCTCGGAATGCCCGCCGCGCCATTCATATCCGCCAAGCTCATGGATCGGGAATTTCTCTGAGCCCTCATAGATTTCCTTGAAAATCTGCTGCACGGTAGCCGCCAGGTTCTTATGTACCTTGATGGTCCAGGTCCGCGTGATTTTCGTACCGCTCTTACCGCTCTTGAAATCCCAGGTCTTGACTGTAATGCTGGTCATATTGGCTGCCGCCGTAGTGGAATTGCTGTAATATCCGCCCGGATAACGCATCTGTAATGTCGCATCGCCAAATACCGTCTTATACTTCTGCGCCGTCGTCGGATTGGTGATAATTCCGCTGCCTGCAGACGTCGTTGTCGCCGCTGCCGTACTGCTGCCGGATGTCTGCGCTGAGGACGACGAAGAGGAAGATTTTTTTATAAAGCCATATGCGTAAGCAGACAACGGTCCGTAATATACTTTTGAACCGGACTTTTTATATGCGCGCACCACGTAGGCGTACGCCTTGCCCTGCTTGCGGCTTCTGATCTTACAGCTCACATTCGAAGCGCCTTTTACAGTCTTTACCTTCTTAAACAGCTTGCTGCCGGAAGAATAATCCCGGCAGTACACCTGATACCCGGTGGCTCCGCTTACCTTTGACCATGTAACCTTATGGGCGGAAGTCCCGGATGCCGTTACTTTTACGTTCTTAACCTGCGCCGGTTTCTTAGCTGCAGATGCCCAGCACGATAATCCCATCCAGATCATGCATGTCAGCACCAGCGCCCTCTTAATTTTCCCTCTGAATTCCCTTTTTCTGTATCCCATTTTCCAATTTCCTCCATTCATATCCTTATTATAACACAAATATTTCAAAAATGGAATACTTTTATTTCTTAATTATTAATAAATATTACAGATTTGTAACATTTTACGGTTTTACCCTGCACACAAAACAGCGCTGCTTTCCCGTTTCATCCGGCGGAAGAATATCCATCCATTCAATCCGCAGCCGAAACTCGCCTCCATAAAGCTTTTCTACCGACTGCGTGAAATGCGCCTCGATCTCCTCCCGCGATTTTGAAGTGTTATTGGGATCCGGGGACAACTGCACATACATGTCATGGTAGGATTCCTGTATAAAGCGGAACTGCGCAAGCCCAACCGTATGATTGGCAATTTTCATCAGCTCCAGAGCCGAGGATTGCACGCCGTTTTCGTGCTTCACCAGGTCGTTCATGCGCCCCCGGATCGCGCGGAAATAGCGCAGCCCGTCCTTCACATAAGAATCCGCCAGGTCGCCGACATCGTAATTAATAATCGGAAAACGCTTCTTATAGAGCGTTGTGAGAATCAGCTTCCCCTTATCTGCAAGCCGATTATCCCCGTCATAAACATTTGCCACCGCAATATCGTTCATAACATAAAAGAAATCATCTCCCGGATATTTCACAATACAGTTGCTCGTCTCCGTACAGCCGTAGGCGTCGATCAGCCCGGGACCCAGCATCTCCGTCAGAAGATTTCGCGTAACATCATCTACCATCTCGCTTACCGGCACATAATACTTCGGCTTCCAGAGCGGCATATTATGCTGTTTCGCATACAATGCGATCCGCACCAGGCAATTACGCCGAAAACAGAACATATCCGGTTTATATGCGTTGATGTCGCGGATAACATCTGCAATCCCGTCCCCCACGCAGTTATCCTCCGAAACGACTTTTCTGCGCAGGATTCCCAGCTTCTGCACAAAGGAATCCCCCTTTTTGGCATTGAGGTCTCTGTGGCTGGTCTGGAAGGAATACATCTTTCCCGTAAAAGGGCGGTAACCGGCTGCGGCAAGCTCACGAATCCAGTTGGCGTTGCTGCACGCCATCTCCTTCTGCGTCAGGAGTACCTTCAGAGGCACGCCCGAAGAACCGCTTGTGCTCAACACCTCCCAGGAATCCCGCTCCTGTGGATGCGCCTCATATTCCTGCTGCATCCACAGGCGCAAATCCGCCTTATTGATCGTTGGAAACTTCACCAAATCCTCGCTGCAGTGATAATCATCCGGTGTGGTATGGGACGCCTCAAAACGCTCCCGGTAAAAAGGGATCTCATACGCGCGCTTCATAATCTCATGGATCTTCCGGTTCTGCTTTGCTTTGATTTTTTCCGGTTTGCGCTTCGTGAAATTCCGGTCCATCGTCACCAGATAGTACAGGGTATATAAATTTCTCATTTTTTTCTGTAAATTCACGTTCTTTTCCTCCAAATGGCATCCTCTATTGCGCCGCGCCGACGGACGCCTTCATATCTCTTATGGCGTCCTCCAGCGTAAATTGCGCCCAAAACAAAAGCTCTTCTTTTGCTTTTGAGACATCCATATAAGACTTGCGGGCGATATCCACCGCCTTATCATCGTAAACGTAGCCTGCCTGATTGCCGTATACGCGGCAAAATGCTTCCGCTATCTCCGCATTCGTATAAAACACTCCGCTGCCGATATTGTAGACGCCCTCTTTCTCCGCCTGCAGGCACGCGCTGAGAACCGCCCTGGCGGCGTCCTTCACATAAAGGAGTTCCTTGCCCTGATGGTCGTAGACGGTCAGGGTCTCCCCCTTCTCGCTCTTCTGGCGGAACACCTCCATCATATATCCGCCGCGCCCGCCCGCGCCAAATACCTGCGCCAGGCGCAGCGTCTTTATCTTCATTTGATATTTCCGGTTATACAAATACGCCATGTGCTCCACTGCAAGCTTTGCCACCGCGTAATGATTCATAGGGAGCGGCGCCATTGTCTCTTTATAGGGCGCCGGCGCATTATGGTCGTAGACTGTGCGGGACGATATATTTACTACATTCCTGATCCCCAAGCTTCTTGCCGCCTGGAAAAGATTCTCTGCCGAGCGGATATTTTCTTCATAATTCAGAAACCGCTCCTCCCTCTCCTTTGTCGAGAGTATCCCGCCCAAATGCACCAGACAATCGCAGCCGACAAACGCCTCCTGCATGGCTTTCGTGGAATAGTCTCCTTTTATATAGGCGACCTTTTCATGGGCAAAGCGCTCTCCCGTATGATTTCCCGAGGTAAGGACCACAAACTCATATGCATCCGCATAAAGGCGCAGCAGCCATTGACCGATAAATCCGGTTCCTCCGGTCACTCCGATTCTCATATCTGTTCCTTTCCTGTTTTGCGGATGATATATCCGCCTTTTTCCATAAACCCGTTTACCTTGCGCACACGGTCGCCGGTCTGATAATACCAGAATACATCCTCTGCCCCCGTACAATCATATTCCGAGCGGTCGAACGATGCCCCCGTCTCTTTACAGGTAAAAGAAAGCTTGTACTCTGTCGGCGGAAATACGACAGGCTCGGTCAAAACAGGCTTATTCTCCAATAAGTGCGTAAAGCTCGCGTCAAGAAGGTCCACACCGCAGTAATGCCGGATCAGGTTCCACATATGGCACCCGTCCAGGCGCGGCGCCACCTCCAGTATCACCGGATGATTTTCGGGATTCAGCTTGATCTGGAAATAGCAGGGGCCATTGTCAATCCCCAGCTTATCGGTCATGCGTTTTACCAGGTCAATGATCTCCTCCTTTGCCTGGTCGTCGGCAAATCGGGAAGGAACGCGATGCTCTTTGATGATTCCGCCCGGGAACTCGTCGAATACGATCCGGTCGGAAATAAGCGCAAAACGCAAAACGCCGTCCTGCATATAGGCGTTCACGGAAACCTCCGGTCCGTCTATGAACGTTTCAATGATTACCTTGCCTTCTTTCGAATAATCGAGCGCCGTGGCAAAATTCTTCTCAATATCCTCCCTGCCATCCACCCGGAAGCATCCCCGCTGCCCCTGGGAGTCAACCGGCTTCATCATGCCCGGGAAATCACGAAACGCCAGCGCTTCTTCTAAGGTTTCGCAAACCGCAAAGGCGGCATTGCCGGCAAAATCTTCTCCGAGAACGGAACGCATTCTGTGCTTCGCATGGCATATTTCTGCCGTTTCATAAGAAATAAAGTGCGGAAGCCCCAGCATTTTGCTGACCTTCATCACCGTCGGCATGGCAATATCCGAACCGATTGAGTAAATCACATCCACGTCCAGCTTCTTCGCCAGCGCCATCACGCCGTCTGCATCATTGATATCCACCTGTCCGAAATGATCCAGCAGCGGAATCCCGTTATCCACCGTTGTATAACTGCAGCCGCTGACCTCCAGATTTCTTGATTTACAATATTCAATCGCGTCGATCTGCGCATTGCTTGCGCCCAGAATCAAAACTTTTCTTTTCACTTAGAGAATCCTCCCAAATCGTCATTTTCGTTGCTGTGTTCTGCCACGCATACCTTTTAAAATGCCAAGAAACTGCGGCAGTATCATTTTTGCGGATAAAGCTGCGCCAGCCGCAGCTACGATATATCGTATCTCCCAGGGAAGCAGATATCCGCCCATCGAAACCAGATTTATAACCAAAAACACCGCCGCAAATTTCAGCGATGTGGCAAGCGGAATGATACACTGTCCCGTGATCTTTTTCTCCTGCCAGCCCTGCAGCAACAGCAAAAAAGCATAGCTTGCCGCCGTTGTATATGCCGCCGCCTGATATCCAAAATGACGGATACAGACATAATTCATGCCTACGTTTAAAAACATGGTTATAATAGTGCCAAACGCTACATAGGCTGTTTTTTTATAATAATTCTGTATTGCGGTATAGCTGTAGCTGTAAAACCGAAATAGCGTCCCGGTTATCATCGGCGCGATCACCCAGACTGCTTCCATATTCTTCCAGCCGCCGAGAATCAGGACGATCTCGGGCGTAAACATCACCAAAAGCCAGGAAATAATGCCGAATCCACACATTACCGTAATCCACGGCTTTTCGATATCTTCCTCTTCCCCGCGGGAAATCTTCTCATAAAACCACGGAAGCCATGCGTTCCAGACTGAATCCTCCAGAATCCAGATAATAAAGGATACCGTCGTGCCAACGGCAAAAATCCCCGTTTCCCACTCTCCGATCATATTTTGAATCATGATCTTATCCGCCTGATTCATGATCTGTATGGACAGCACCTCAGGGATCAGGGGCAGGCTATATACCAGCCCATATTTCCAGAATTCCATAGAGAACAATTTTTTCCCCTGGATTGCCATAATAAGGGCTATCAGAAGCCCCCCGAAAATCTGCGGCACATAAAATCCAAGTATCCGGTAATGCACTAACTGTTCGTATTCTCCGCGCACATTGCCGAAATACAGCCAGACGATGGAAATAATCGTCGCCGGGATCGTGAGCAGCATCGATGCGGTCGTCGCAAACTTATAGCGCATACTCTGCTTCTCCCGCCTGTTCATATATAAAATACTGGTGTAGGCAAAAATATAACCGAGCGCCACATACAACATCACATCGTCCATATTGCAGAATGCCTTCACCTGCGGCTTAAACAGCAGGCACAAGCCTCCCATAAGCAGGATCGCCAGATAGGAAAGGTTCTGAACGGACGACGTATAGGCGTCAAACTGCTCGCGCATATCATATTTGGCGCGCTCCACGCTCTTCCACAGGCACAGGGACATAATCGGAACGGCAATCTGAAGCCACGATTCATATACCCGTATCTGCCCAAACTGCTCAGTTGATAGCAGCCTTGTATAAATCGGTGTCGTAATAAAGCTGATACCCCTTACAAGAATCTGGGATACCACAAAAAAGAACCCGGATTTTACCGCAATCCGATTTAACGTATCATCCTTCATCCTTCTTCTCCGTCACGGTTTGCCCCGCTTCTTTTCCATAAACGCTGCGCACTACAAATTGCGGTGTTTTGTGTATATCCAACACCATTCTGCCAACATACTCTCCGATCAGTCCGATAAAAAGCAGGATAATACCCGAGAAAAAGCAAAGCGCCGCCAGCATAGACGACCATCCGAGCGGAACGGCAGGCCTTCTTATCTTATTAACAATAACATATATTACACCCAGCATTCCCAGCACCGCCAGGAAATTGCCCAGCCTGGTTGCCAGGCGCAGCGGCACTATGGAAAAACCCATGATGTTGGACCAGAGCCCGAACAGCTTTTTTAACGTATAGTTTGACTGTCCCACCTCGCGCTCAAAGTGCTGAATCGGCACGCTGCTGATATTTCTTGTAGTCCGCAGAAACAACCCCTGCAGATGGGTAAAAGGGCTTTCATATAAAATGACCGCATCCCGCACAAATTTTCTGATTATCCAGAAGCTGGATGTCTTCATCTCTTTGGGCTTGCCAATCAGATAGCGCACCGTAAGATAATTTACATAGCTGCCGAAATTGCGGAACAGGCTGTGCTTCTTCTGCGGATAATATCCATAGACAACGTCATACCCCTTTTCCAGCTCAGCAAAAAGGTACTGAAGCTGCGAAGGGTGCGTCTGCATATCGTCGTCCATAGCGATGAGCAGCTCCCCTCCGGCATAATGCAGCCCCGCCATCACCGCGTTGTGCTGCCCGCTGTTATAGGCAAGCTCCACTACGCGCACACAGGGGTAGTCCTCCGCCAGTTGTTTTAACACATTGATTGTCCTGGGATTATTCGGTGAATAGTCATCCACCAGTACAAATTCATATTCCGTACGCCCAAGCCGTTCCATCTCCGCCGCCGTCATCTCTACTACCTTGCGGATGGTCTGGTCAGAATTATAACACGGAATGATGATACTGTGCAGCATTTTTTCTTTTCCTCCTTATCACAAGCGCCACTGCAAAAATCACAAGCGAAACTGCGGATATCATCTGGCTGATATGGATACCCGGTATCGAATAGCGCAGCTCAACGGTGTGTTCCCCTTCCGTTAAGTCAATGCCCATATACATATAATTAACTTTCGTAATCTCCGTCTCTTCCCCATCTACATAAGCACGCCATCCACGCTGATACGGCACGGAAAAGACAAGAAGCTTCTCTTTGTCGAGTGTGATCTCCCCTTTGATGCTGTCTGCTCCCATCTGTACATTCTCAAGCGTATCCTCTTTGAGCCGGTCAGTGTATTCCTGCAGATGACCCACCGGCTGGCAGAAAACAGTGATATCATCGTAACCAAAAGCAATCTCACTGCTAAAAGAAAGCGTTGCGCTGGTTACCGCCTCCTCATGATAGCCCACGTTCATCATCAACTCCGGCTGGTTAATATCATACGCGTTGCCTTTTTCATAGGAAAGGTAATAGCTGCTGTAATCGCCTGAGGAATACGTAATCTTCACTCTGCCTGTGCTTTGACGTTCCATGCCGTGAATACAGATATAAACTTCAGAATTGGCAATACCGTCAAATTCAAGCGTAATCGTCGCCGTTTCCCCGTCGCCGGGAGTAGCGTAAACCGTATGGTCCTCCATCGATACATTTTCACAGATGATATTCTTAACCGGAACCTCCTGCCCCGTAACCTGCAGCGCATCCTCCGCCGCTTCTTCTGTCTCTGCAAGATCAGTATTCTCCAGTATTGCCGCCTGCAGCATGATCTCCTGCCGCTGCATAGTCGGATATTCCTCCAGCTTTTCTTTGCTGATTACGGAATCATACGTATAGGCAAGCGGAAGCGCCAGCGTATTTTCATATATCTCATAAGCTTTTCCATTTTTTTCCGTATCCATCAGTTTCTCATATCCATACGGAAGGTTCTTCTCTTTACCCGCGGATATCACATAATATTTGACCGCCGCCAGGGCGTCCATAAATGTCCTGCCATCGTAGCCCCACATTCTCACCATATACCAGCTTGTCAGCCCCATAGCACGGTAATAATCATGGCAGTTTTTTTTCGTTGTGCTGGAATCATAGGCGGTGCCGTAATATCCGTACACCTGGGAAGACCCCCGCAGAACGTGGTTTAACTTTGCCGTCACCCGGTAAAAAGAATCGTCCTCGATATCCTGCGCCGCAGCAAGCGGCGTATTTTTGATGGTTTCCAATACCTGCCCGGAAGATACGAACTCTGCCGCCAGATTGCCCGCCGCAGGTCCCAGCTCCTGGTATCCGGTTCCCCACAAAGACAGGATCGCAACCGCAAGAAGCGCCCCCTGTTTTATTCGCAGGGAAGCCCCGCGCCCCCTTAAATTAAGGAAGCAAAGAACTGCCAGCGTCAGCAGCATTGCCCCTGCCGATATCCCCATCAGGCATTTCATCTGCGCCTCTTTTAATAAAATATTCCATATATAAGCGCACCACAGGGGCACCGTAGAGAGCGCCACGATCCCCAGCTCTTTCTTCGTCAGGCTGCACAAATCGCGCAGCGTATAAGCCAGAATCACCACCAGGGCAAAGGCATAGATGTAGCTCCAGCGGTACGTCAGGCTGTCAAAGCCGCTGAAAACATACGCCACCGCCGGGATCATGCAGAAAGCAAGCCCCGTCAGAAAAGCGCTCTTTAATTCTTTTCTTCCTTTTCGCAGGAACAGCACCACAACCGCCACATAAATCAACGGGATAAAGCCAAGCCGCATCCCGCTGCCGCTCGACGTGCCCGCCACCGTAAAATAATACAGCAGGCTTACCGGCCTTTTCCAGCCATAGGACAGATAATCCGCCCAGTTTACGGAGCTAACCTCCGCCGCCCTGGAGGAATTCAGATAAGCCGAAAAGGAATTGACAAGCGTAAAATTGCCGATCCCCACCCCCAGCAAATAGGAGCAGATAATCGTCCTCATCCGCAGGAGGAATTCTTTTACGGTCCTGCCCTCCTTATTGGCAAAAAAGCGGATCAGAAAATAAACTCCCATCGCAATCGTATCCATATAAAGGTAATAATAGCCGCACCAGAGATGGATCCAGACTAAGATCGTGCAGAGATACCAGCGCTTTTTGCGGTAAATCTCTTCCATCGCCAGAAGGCACAGCGGCAGCATAATCATGGGTATGATAAAATGCGAATGCCGAAAACCGCTCCATATCGCATAGCTGCAATAAATATAGGCAAAGCTGGCAATCATCGCCGCCATTCTGCCGTTTTTAAAATAGAACAAAAACAGCGATACCGACAGCCCCGCTACATAATAGCGCGCTATAAAGACCACGTCAAACGCCAGTTCCACCTTCGCGGGGGCAAATAAAAGATACAGCCAGTACATCGGCTCTAAATGAAACGGCACCACATCTCCCATACCGAAAACAAAATCATATACCGGAAAAGAAAAGGTTCCATGCAAAAGATTTTTCAGAAATTCGCGCATCTGCACAATAAAATAGTAGGCCTTCGGCACATAAAGGGAAAGCCCGTCCGACTGCCAGACCAGGCTGCGCTTCTCCACAAGAAAGAAAAACAGGATTCCCGCTGTCAGAATCGCAAAAAAGATACTGTACCAGAGCATGTAAGACAAATAATATTTCCAGCCGCGCTGCTCGTTTTTCCCTCTCATATTTTCCCCCTAGAAGCCACAAAATATTATTTTATTATACACTATTGACTTTTAATCTTCAACCTCTGAAAGCGGAAAAAAGGTGAAAAAAAGGTTTAGACAAAATATCTGCGATTTCATTGACAAGTCTTTCTTCTGTTGCTATAATATTCAAGAAAATATTGCGGTTATTAAAGAAAGGATTACGACTATATGAAGCGGTTTTTACATTTTTGTTTCACAACATTTTGTATGCTACTCTTAGTGAGTTTATATTTTGTCTCGGCAGGCGCTGCCTCAAAGACGGTGACGCCAAATCCCCCTACCAGCTTTTATTCCTCCGCACTGGGTGACAAATCCGTAACTCTGCGCTGGAATCCCGGCGCCAACGCACAGGGCTACGGGATCTATCAGTATGACAGTACGACCAAGTCCTATCAGCTGATCGGCACAGTCAAGGCTACCACTTATGCCAATTGCGTTTATGTCGTAAAGAAGCTGACTGCCGGCAAGACCTACCGTTTTTATATAAAGAGCTACCGGGTATCGAACGGGAAAAAAGTCTGGAGTAAGGCTTCATCTGTCGTAAAGATAACCGCGAAGGAGTTCTCAGACGAGGTCAAGAGCGTACATACCGCATATTATACGGTAACCACCAAAAAAGCAGTTTCCGTCACTATCACGTCCGGCGCCAAAAAGGGGAAAAAGAAGAAGCTCGCCAAAGGCACGAAGCTAACCGTAACCTCCAAAACCGGCACGACTGTCAAGGGGTATCTGAAAAGCGGAACTGCAATTACCGTGAAGCGCTCCGCGCTGTCCTATACCGGGCTTGACATCCAGGCGAAGACAAGCGCGGATTACACGACACAGACAAAAGAAGATTACGTAAATTATAAAAACTACACCAGTCCCACCAAGTACCTGATCTGGATTTCCCAGTATAAATGTAAGGTTAACGTGTTCCAGGGATCCAGAGGGAAATGGAAGCTGATCAAGACTTATCCCTGCAGTATCGGTACCTGGGTAGACCGTACACCGGGTGGTATTCGCCGTATTCTTGCCAAATATACGTCCAGCAAGTACGGCGGTCCGTATCCGATCATCTATTTCTCACCGGGAGAGAACGGTTCTTCCGCGAACCCGCAGGGCGCTGCCTTCCATTACTATAACGCGCCTGGTATGATGAATCGTCCCGGCGTTCTCGGTAAATCCGTTTCTAACGGCTGCTGCCGCCTGCAGGCAGACGCTTTATGGTGGATTTACCAAAATTGCCCCGTTGGTACAACGGTAATATCACTATAGTTTATAAGAAAAGGAAGCAGATTCATTGAATCTTCTTCCTTTTCATATGGAGAAAGAGAAAAAATGCCCGACTTCAAAAACAAATACCGAATCAAAAAGTATTTTCTTTTATGTCTTTTGCTGATCCTGGCAGCCTATACCGTAAGCCATTTTGAGGCTTTCTATACTGAACGGAAATACAGCGTTTCCGACGATAACAAGAGCGAGATTTCTGTTGACGGAAGCCAGGTTCTGGAACAGGAATTCTATGCGCCTGAAAATGAGATCATCAGCGTATCCATCCCCTTTCAGGCGTGGGAGCATAAAAACGGGAGCGGTAAGTTCCTGGTCGAACTTCGCACCTCAGATGGCGAACTGCTGGCTTCCGCTAAAAAGTCTGTAAAAAAATTAACTCAGAGCAAAAAAAACATCAGCACAAAATTTACGCTCAACGCTTCCTTAAAAAAGGGCGAAGCCTATAAGCTGACACTAAAAAGCGAGAACGTCGCCCTCGAAAAAGGATGTTACGTGTACAACATCTCCCAAAAGAGCAATTTATTTGGCGCATTTACCATAAACGGGGAGCCTGTTGACGGCGCCCTGAAAATGACTATGACGCTGAACCATTTCAGTTATAAAAAATTTGTTGCGCTGCTGCTTCTTATCGCCTGCGCCATAATTTTTGTGCTGTTTCCTTTTAAGAAAATAAAGAACAGGATTCTCGCCAGGTTCTTATTTGTCGTCTCGCCGGTTGCCGCCTTCTTTATCGTCCAGTGTTACTCAGGCTACAGTATAAAAAGCTTCTGTAAACTGCTCATCGGCGCCAGGGGACGGTTAAACCTGCTGCTCTATGTGCTGATTTGGGGCATACTGTACCTGATCTGCAACCGCACAAAATACACGGCGGCTATCCTTGTCGGGCTCACTTCCCTTTTTGGGCTGACAAATTATTTTGTCTGGAATTTCCGGGGAGACCCGATTATGTTTGCCGACCTTATGTCTGCCGGTACCGCGATGAAAGTAAGCGGACAATATGAGTACACGCTCGACGCTTACGCACTGCAGGCAGTCATTTTATCTGTTGTATTCATCGTTGTCGTGCTGAGCATTGAAAGCTACAAAGGCATTTCCGTCAAAAAGAGGCTGTGCGCGCTGATTGCCTTCTGCATTCCGTACAGTGTGTTTTATACGCAGCTCCTTCACGGCACCTACATCAAAGACCACAAAATCACGTTAAGCGTATGGGCGCCGGCGCGAAACTACGCCAAAAACGGTTCTCTGCTCTCCCTCTTTATCAGCTACACGTATTATCGCGTTGATGAACCGGCGGGCTATTCCGCAGAAAAAGCGGCGGAAATTGCCCAAAATTATTCTTCTGATTCCTTATCGTCTGAATCCGGGGAGAAGATGCCGAATGTCATCGTCATCATGAATGAAGCCTTTTCCGACCTGACTGTGGACGGCGCACTCGAATTATCGGAGGACTATATGCCTTATATCAGGGGGCTTACAGAAAATACCGTAAAGGGAAAATTATACGTTTCCGTCTTCGGCGGAAATACCGCCAATACAGAATTTGAGTTTTTAACGGGCTGTTCCCTGGCGTTCATGCCATTTCGGGCAATCCCTTACAATACCCACATTAAAAGCAGCCTCCCAAGCCTGACTACGGTGCTGAAAGAACAGGGCTATGCGGGCAATTACGCCATACATCCGTTTTCAAACACCTCCTGGAACCGCGACGTCGTGTATCCGCTTCTGGGCTTTGAAGAATTTTATTCGATCTCCGATTTCCAGGAAAAAGAATATGTCCGCAATTTTGTCTCTGATGAAACGGATTTTTCCTTTGTAATCTCCAAATACGAGGAAGTCTGCCAGCAAACAGACGATCCGGTTTATTTATTCAATGTCACCGTCCAGAATCACGGCGGCTATACAAGCTCTCAGGGGCTAATCGACACGCCGGTGAAGATCACATCTTCCGATCAGCAGAACGACCAGGCAGAGCAATATATCAACCTGGTTAAGAAGACAGACGACGCCTTTTGCGCGCTCACAGAATATTTTGAAAATGTAAAGAAGCCCACCGTCATCGTCATGTTTGGCGACCACCAGCCCAGCCTTCCGCAGTCTTTTTACGAGAGCCTGTTTGGGAAAACTACCGATTCCTTTACTTTGGAGGATACGTTCAATAAGTATACCGTCCCCTATATCATCTGGGCAAATTACGATATTGAGGAAGAGGAAACCGATATGAGCGCCAATTACCTTTCTGCCTATCTTACAAAGGTCATCGGGGGTGAAATGAGCGGATATCAAAAATATCTGCTGGATTTGTATGAGCAGCTTCCCGTCATAACGGCAAAAGGCTACTGCGGAAGCGACGGCGTCCTCCATGAAGTAGACGAGGAGTCCGCCTACACAAGCTTAATAAATGAGTATCAGATTCTTCAATATAATAATATATTTGACAGTACTAACAGAGTGGAAGCCTTCTATCATCTGGCAAAGGCAAATCCATAGGCATCGAAAAAAGAGGAAGCGGCGCTATCTGCCCGCTTCCTCTTTTGAAATCTTTTCTTTACTCTCCTGCCGGCTGTTCCGGGATAAACACCCGGTCATGCCCCTGGATGGACGGCTTTTTTGCCCTCTCAACCGCTTCTTCACAGAAATAATCCTGCGCGCACAGAAGCACCTTTCCCCGCTTATCGATTTTTTCATAAACGCCGTCCGGTTTAAGGATATGCGCCTTCACATTATCGTTGAGCTGAATCTGCAGAATATGCAGGATTTCCTCCTTCAGTGCCTCACATTCCACCGGAAACAGGATCTCCACCCGCTTATCCAGATTACGCGGCATCCAGTCCGCGCTTCCCATATAGACTTCTGATTTGCCGTTATTACAAAAATAAAAGATGCGGGCGTGCTCCAGAAAATTGCCGACAATGGAGCGCACAGTAATATTCTCACTGATCCCGGGGATTCCCACCTTCAGGCAGCAGATACCGCGAATAATCAGATCAATCTTCACGCCTGCTGCCGACGCCTCATAAAGAAGCGCTATGATATCCCTGTCGCAGAGCGAATTCATCTTGGCGACAATACGCGCCTTCTCGCCATTTCTGGCATGCTGCGTCTCCCGCTGGATCAATTCCGCAAACCTGCCGCGCAGCCACAGCGGCGCCAGCACCAGCTTGTTCCATGACTTCGGCTCCGAATATCCCGACAACATATTAAACACGGCTGTCGCATCCTCGCCGATCGCTTCCGCACAGGTCAAAATACCGCAGTCCGTATATAATTTTGCCGTCGAATCGTTGTAGTTACCGGTTCCCAGATGCACATACCTGCGAATCCCGTCCTCTTCCCTTCGGACTACCAGTGTGATTTTACAGTGCGTCTTCAGCCCCACCAGCCCATAGATAACATGGCAGCCTGCCTTCTCCAGCATCTTTGCCCATACGATATTATTTTCCTCATCAAAACGCGCCTTCAGCTCTACCAGCACGGACACCTGCTTTCCATTCTCAGCCGCCTGCGCCAGCGCGGCAATAATCGGAGAATTTCCGCTGACACGGTAAAGCGTCTGCTTGATTGCCAGCACATCCGGGTCCTTTGCCGCCTGTTTCACAAAATTCACCACCGGGTCAAAAGTCATATACGGATGGTGCAGTAAAATATCCCCTTCCCGTATCGCCTCAAAAATATCGTCCCGATTCATCAATGCCGGAACCGGCTGCGGCGTATATTTCGGGGTCTTCAAATGCTCAAATCCCTCCACGCCATATACCTTCATAAGAAAGGTAAGGTCCAAAGGACCGTTGATCTGGAATACATCGTCCCCTTTAATGGCAAATTCCTTTTTCAATATTTTCAGTAGCTGCTTATCCATGCTGTCTTCTGCTTCCAGACGGATTACCTCGCCCCATTGGCGCTTTTTTAACTGCTTCTGGATCTCCTTCAAAAGATCCGCCGCTTCATCCTCATCGATCGTAAGATCCGCGTTTCTCATAATGCGGTAGGGATGTGCGCAGACTACGTCATAATTTAAAAACAGCTTGCCGATGTTGCGCTCAATAACCTCCTCAAGCAGAATTACGCTCCGCTCCCCGTTCTTATCCTTCGGGAGCTCGATCACCCTCGGAAGCACGGAAGGAACCTGTACCGTTGCAAACTCCTTCTCACCTTTTTTATCCTCTTTCTTAGAGATCAGGGCGCCGATATTTAATGTCTTATTGCGGATCAGCGGAAACGGCCTCGAGGAATCCATCGCCATCGGCGTGAGCACCGGATAGACGTTGCTCTCAAAGTATTTATCTACGTAGGTTTCCTGTTCTTTTGTCAGATGTTCATGCTTCTCCACCACTTTGAGCCCCTGCTGCTTCAATGCCGGAAGCAGGGAGCGGTTGTATGTGGAGTACTGCAGATTTACCAGATTGTGCACTCTCTGCAAAATAAGCTCGATCTGTTCGGATGCCGTCATGCCGGCAATATCTTTTTTGGTATAGCCCGCATGTACCATGTCCTTTAAGGAAGCCACGCGGATCATAAAAAACTCATCCAGGTTGGATGCCGTAATGCTTAAAAACTTCAGCCTTTCAAACAACGGGATGTTTTTATCTCTCGCCTCGCTTAAAACACGTTCATTAAAGCTGATCCAGCTATCCTCCCTGTTCCTGTAATATTCAGGCTTTTTAAAATCGGTCTCCATGCCTCTCCCTCCTTATACTGTTCTTTTCTGCCGGATAACCGGACGTATGTGAAATACTTCCTCGAAATAATCCGCTTTGGGCGGAAACAGTCCCTTTTCCAGCGTAATGTCCTCCTGCGTATCTACCGTAATCAGCAGCTCGCCGTCCTTCACGGCAAAACGTACCGCGTCAAACTTCTGTTTATGGCTGCGGTCCATCGCATTTGCCACACGCAGGATCGCTACCAGCTTGGTAATCAGCAAATATTCCTCCCGCGTCATCCCCGGCTGCATCATGATATCCTCATAAGAAAACTCCAGCGTGTTATATTTTACCACATTGGCAATCACACAGCGCTCCTTCACGGAAAGCCCGATAATTTCCGTCGCCATGATAATGCTGTACGAACACTCCGCCCCCAGCGCAAGATTGACATATTTTCCGCAGCCATGTAAGATCACGGCAATCTGCAGCAGCAGGCGGTGCCGGTCGTCCATCCCGGAGCGCTTGCGCAGCTTATCAAAAATCGGCAGCGCCAGGCTTTCCAGATTGCGGATATGGCTCTTGCTGCACTGGAATCTTTTGGCAATATTGCGGGCGGCGGCGATGATGTCATCATTAAAATCATGGTCCGTCTTAATCACCTTATTCTTCTGGGCATAATCATATGCGATGCCGTCACTTAGCTCCTGCCCCGGCATCCAGATGGTTTCCGCCCCCATCTCCTCAATCAGGCGCTTATAAATCGTGACGGAGGGCACAATCAGGGATGCGCTCTCAGACGGTATCCCGTATTCCCTGGCAATCTCCTGCGGCCTTTTATCCACGATCGTCTCATACATCACGCGAAATTCCTCCGCCGTTACGGACTGTGCTTTCAGAAGCTCCTTAATATACCCGCCGGCAACCACGAGATTTTTCACTTCCCTGTCTTTCAGATACATCTTGCGGAAGCTGGTTAAGTCATTGTTAATCAGCTCCTCCACCATATCTTCCATATGCACGATGTTTCCGGCAAAATCAGCCACCTTTTCCCGCAGGCGCAGGTTGCCGATACGGATATTCTGCGTCGTCACCAGCTTATCATTGTCAAAAAGACTGACCTGTACACTTCCGCTGCCGACATCCACAATTGCCGTACCATTCTGTATGATCTTGTGAAATCCCGGCACGCCAAACGTGATTGCCTTGTAGTCCAGAAGATGCTGCTCAGAGTTATCCAGAACCTCGATTGAGATTCCCGTCATCCTCTTTATATGCTCCAGGATCAGCAACCGGTTCTGTGCCTCCCGGATGGCGCTGGTTGCGCAGGCGCGGTATGCCTCCACCTTATATCCTCTCATAATATCGGCAAAATCCGTAAGTACCCTGCACAGCTCATCGATTTTCTTTACTCCGATTTTGCCCTTATTGTACGTATCCTTTCCCAGTTCAATCCGATAGCGTATCTGATCGATCTTACGCATCCCCTTGCGACCCATGAATTCAAAAATTTTCATTTCCACTTCGTAAGAACCTACATCAATCGCCGCAAACAGTGTCACTGCCATAACCTTCCCCTTCTCTCCTTACATCTTCCCACAAAGATAATCAATAAACTGCTGTGCCGTCCTGCCGGACAGTCCCCCATGTGATAATTCCCATTTATTCGCTTCCAGAAGCAGTTCTTCCTCCGGCATGGTAATCCCATGCTTTCCTGCAAGTATTTTTACAATATTCTGGAATTCCTTTTTATCCGGCGCGCAGAAAAAGATCTGAACCCCGAAGCGGTTCACCAGCGACAGCTTCTCCTGTACCGTATCCGACGCGTGCAGGTCGTCCCTGCGCTCCTCTTTATCGCTGAATTTTTCCCGTACCAGATGCCTCCGGTTGGAGGTGGCGTAAATGAGGATATTCTCCGGTTTTTTCTCCAGCCCGCCTTCTATCACTGCTTTTAAGTATTTATACTCGATCTCAAAATCCTCAAAGGACAGGTCATCCATATAAATAATAAACTTGTAATTGCGGTTTTTAATCTGTGCGATCACATCGTTCAAATCCTGGAACTGGTGCTTATAGACTTCGATGATCCGCAATCCTCTGTCATAATACTGGTTTAAGATCCCTTTTATGCTGGAGGATTTTCCCGTTCCCGCGTCGCCAAACAGCAGGCAGTTGTTGGCGCGCTTTCCATTCACAAACGCCTCTGTATTGTCGATCAGCTTTTTCTTGGCAGTCTCATACCCTATCAGATCGTCCAGATGCACATGGGCAATATTCGTCACCGGCTCAATGTGCACGCCGCCATCGTCATGCTTTATGCGGAATGCCTTATGCAGCCCCAGCTTGCCGACCCCGAATTCCCGGTAAAACTCCACCACATCTTTCATAAACTCTTCCGTGCTCTGTGCCTGTTCCAGCTTTACAGCCAGGCTGCAGATGCGGTCACGGATCCTTTTATTAAACAGCTTACTCTCCTGATTGATATTCTGATAATTTTCAACCAGGCTGATTCCCTTAACGCCAAGTACTTCATTCAGCCGCGCAAAATCTGCATTATACAGCTCCAGAAATACGGCAAAATCATGCTTTGCCAGCTCATTCACGGTGCCTTCCACCGCTCCCACAATCTCACAGGAGGTGCTGAAGACATTTTCATCGTTCACCAGCAGATAGGTCAGATAGTTATGCCACAGATTTCCCTCAAACCCATACGCGCCCGCCATCTCCGCCAGCCCGTGAATACTTTGATAATACATGGAAAGAAGCCTGCTCTTTTCCTCCCGGCTTTCACACGCGCCCTGGCAGCTTTCCAATGCCCCCACAATTCCTGAAAAAATTTCCTCCTCCTGTACTTTACGGTATACGATCAGTTCATGTACATTTGCCATTTTACTTCTCCTAATAATTTCCCAGAACCTTCACATTGGCAGCTTCTTCCATAATCCCCCGCAGCGCATTCTTTACCGCACTGTCGTTTAAGTTGCCTTCAAAATCCACGAAGAAACGGTATTCCCAGCTTCTGCCGGGCAGCGGCCTGGATTCAATCTTACTCATGCTTAGATTGTTATAAATAAAATGCGACAATATATTATACAACGTACCGCTTCTGTGCGGCACTTCAAAACAAATGGAAATCTTCTTTGCCTCACGGCAGAAAATCCTCTGGTTTGATACAATAATAAACCTTGTCGAATTCACATCGCTGGAACAGATATGTTCGTCCAACACCTTCAGCCCAAACGTCTCGCCCGCAAAGGCGCTGGCAATCGCCGCCTGGGTCTTATCTCCCAACTGCGCCACTCTTTTGGCTGCGCCAGCCGTATTTTCCACCGCCGTCTGCTGCCAGCTGCGATGCTCCGCCAGATATTCCTCGCACTGCATCAGCCCCTGCTCATGGGAATACACGCTTTGAATATCCTCCAGCGTCGCCTCCGGCATGCCAAGCAGCTTATGCTCGATACGGATGATCTGTTCCCCCACAATATAATCGTCATATTTCATCAGCAGGTCATAGATTTCACTCACAAAGCCCGCCGTAGAATTTTCAATCGGCAGCACCGCAAAATCTGCCATCCCCTCCATAATGGCTTCCAGGGCGTCGCGCCATTTTTCCACATGAAAAGAGTTTACTTTGTCGCCGAAATACTGCTTCATTGCCGCCTGGCTGTAAGCGCCTTCCACTCCCTGGAATACCACGCGGACATTTTGCTTTTCTATTTTCTCCACTTCCGTAAAAGCCAGTCTGCCGATGACCCCCTGCTTTGCCAGAAGTTGATACTGCAGCTTCCTGCTCATGGACATAATCTGCTGAAACAGCTCCTCTACGCCATGCCGGTTAAAGTCGTTGTGTGTCTGGGCAGTCAGCGCCTCCAACTTGGCGTCCTCCCGCTCCTTATCAAAAACCTTTTTCCCTGTACCGATCTTATATTCCGCCACTTTGGCGCTGATCTCCATACGCTCCTCATAAAGCTTTACGATCTGCGTGTCGATACGGTCTATTTCATTTCTCAATTCGCCTAAATCAATCATTTAATTCTCCTCTCAGCTGCGCCACCGTCTTATTCAGAACCGGATGCCTCATATAGGGCGCGATCTGGTTCATGGGGATCAGGACAAAATCCCGCAGATGCATTTCCACATGGGGAATGTGCAAATCTTCCGTATCCATAATCAGGTCATCATAAAAAATGATGTCCAAATCCAGCGTCCTCGGCCCCCATCGTATGATCCGTTCCCTGCCGGCGGCTGCCTCAATCCGGTGCAGCTCCTCCAGCAATTCTTCCGGTGTCAGCAGTGTCTCCAGCTTTAGGGCGCTGTTTAAGAAATCCTCCTGCTCTACCCCGCCGTAAGGTTTTGTCCTGATATAATCCGCCACCTTCATCACCCGGCAGCCCTCCGTCTCATCCAGCGCCTTTACCGCCTCATCCAGGTACTTTTTTTCTTCTCCCATATTCGCGCCCAGGGCAATATATGCCGTGTGCCAGCTCCTTGTGATCTCCACGCTCACCATATCGAGCGGCAGCCCTACCGGCGCCCAGGGCTTTTTTAATTCTACTGTCACCGCCTGCAGGTTCGGCGTATCAAGGAGCAATCCTTCGGCAAGTTTTTCCGCGGCAGTCTCAATCAGCTTATAGGTATGGTTTTTCATAAAATCCGCCGCATACTGGCTTACCTCCCCATAATGGATCGATTGCAGTAAATCATCCGCTTTCCCCGCCGGGCGCGTATCCGTATACAGCGTAAGGGATATGACGAACTTCTGCCCCAGCGTATTTTCCTCGGGAAAAATGCCGTGATTGGCGAATACTTCCAGATTCCTGATCTTTATTTTATCCATGAAGAATTGCCTCCGTCATCTTAATAATCCGCACATTCTCCTTTACGTCATGCACCCGGACAAGCATCGTGCCCTTGAGTATGCCCAGCACCGTTGTCGCCAGCGTGCCTTCCACTCTCTCTGATACCGGCAGGTTCAGCGTGATGCCCACAACTGATTTCCTGGAGGTGCCAAGAAGGATCGGATATCCCAGCCTGTGCATCTCTTCCAGATGGTTGATCGCCGTCAGATTGTTTTCATATGTCTTGCCAAAGCCTACACCCGGATCCAGGATAATTTTTCCCTCTGCGATTCCCGCTGCTTTTGCCAACGCAACCGTCTCCTGCAGATCCTTTAGCATATCCTCCATAAAATTCTCATACTTCGCTTCTTTCCGGTTATGCATCAGACAGCACGGTACCTGATATTTTGCGATCACGCCGGCGAGGTTTTTATCGTATTTTAAGCCCCAGATATCGTTTACCAGATCCGCGCCCGCTTCCAGCGCCGCCTCTGCCACCTTGCTTTTGTAGGTGTCCACCGAAACCGGTATGTCAAAATTTCCCTTTACCATTTTAATCATCGGCACTACCCGGGAGATTTCCTCCTCATCCGACAGCAGCGTATATCCCGGTCTGGTGGATTCCCCGCCGATATCGATGATATCCGCGCCCTCCTCTATCATCTGTGCCGTATGCGCCTTTGCCGCGTCCTCATGGTTCCACTTTCCACCGTCCGAAAAGGAATCCGGCGTTACATTCAAAATCCCCATCACATAGGTATGCCCTTTTTCTGCAAATTCTCTGTTCCCGATCTTCATTTTCCTCCTCCTAAAGCAGCAGCTTTAAATTTTTCTTTTCTTTTTTCCAGTTGCACGCTTTCTCTGCCCGGCACCCAAAGCATCCTCTTGAAAGCTTATCGCCCCGGTAGATCAGCCCTGTCAGGTCGCGCCTGTCCTTTGCCAGCGCATTGCGGTGATTCGCTATCGCTTCAACGATCTGCGCCGTCTCCTCCCCGGAAAAACCGCACTCCCTTAAAATATCCGGCGCAATCTGCGCGCTCGCCATCTCGTGGGGCATCCCCTCCAGATACTGTTTATGTCTCCCTATATCGTGCAAAAGAGCGGCTGCATAGATCCGCTCCTTTGATACACCAACATTTTCTTCCAGATTTATCAGATAAGCCAGCCTCGCCACGTCCAGAAAATGCGTCATATCGTGATGGCAGAAAATCCGTTCTTCCTCACACTCCCTGATCTTTTCCAGACAACTTTGAAACCTCTCATTCTCTAAAATTCGGTTAACGCGCTCCATGCCGCTTTCCATGACACTACCTTCCCAGCATTCTGTAAAATTGATTCTGCAGCCTCTCGCTTCCTTCAAAGATCCCCCTGGTAACCACGGTGACCGTCTGTGTACCGGGCTTTTTCACTCCGCGCATCGTCATGCACATGTGCTCTGCCTCCAGCATAACCATAACGCCCTGCGGCGCCAGATTGTCCATAAACGCATCCGCGATCTGCGCCGTAAGCTGCTCCTGCAACTGCAGCCTTCTGGCATAGACATTGACCGTCCTGGCGATTTTGCTCAGTCCCACCACGCTGTCATTGGGAATATAAGCCACATGCACCTTTCCGTAAAACGGAAGCATATGATGCTCGCACATGGAATAAAATGTGATATCCTTTTCCATCACCATATCGCTGCTGTCCACGTGGAAGCGCTTTTTCAAATGCTCTGCGGCATCCTCGTACATGCCCCCGGCAATTTCCTCATACATACGCGCAATCCTGTCTGGCGTCTCTATCAGACCTTCCCTTGTCGTATCCTCGCCGATCCCTTCCAGAATCAGCTTCACGCCGGCTTTTATCTTATCCTGATCCATATTATTTTCTCTCCTTTAACTCTTCCACTATCCTTGTCAGCTCACCCAAAAAGGACAGGGAACCGAATGCCAATATCACATCATCTTTTCTGTCTGCCGCCTGCAGCGCCGCCTTCACGCCATCTTCGATGCTTTGCTCCGCCTGTACATGCCGGATATACTTTCCCGCTGTTTTCGCCAGCTCCTGCGCCGGCAGGGCACGCGGATTATCCGGTGTCTGGATCGCCGCCATCCAGTCTGAATAGGGCGCCGTTATTTTCAATATCTCTTCGTATTCTTTGTCCTTAAAAACTCCGCACAGGTAAAAAAGCCTTCGTCCGGCAAAATATCTTTCAATCGAATCCCTCAGCGCCAGAGCGCCGTCGCGGTTATGCGCCCCGTCGATAATAAAACAGGGGTCGCGCCCAATCACCGTAAACCTTCCCCGCCACTGCGTTTTCCTCATGCCCGCATACAGGCTTTCCCTTGAAATATGGTATCCCAAAGCTTTTAAAGCCTTCACTGCCTCCACAGCGAGTACCGCATTCGTGATCTGATAGCTCCCCGCCATCGAAATCTCCAGATTATCATATCCTCCATAGGAAAAAGACTGTCTCTCGAGTCCGTAGCAGACATCGCGCGCCTCTTTCCCATCGGCAATCAAAAGCGTGCAGTGCTGCTCCTTTGCCTTCTTTTCAATCACCGCCATCGCTTCCGGCTTCTGCCGCGCGGTGACAACCGCCGTATTTTTTTTGATAATGCCCGCCTTCTGTTCCGCAATCTCCGCCAGCGTATTTCCCAGAAGCTGCATATGATCCATGCTGATGGGGGTAATCACCTCCAGCACGGTCGTCTCTATTATATTGGTGGCGTCCTGCGCGCCGCCCATTCCAGTCTCTAATACTACAATATCACATTTTTCCTCGAGAAAACAGAGGAAAGAGATGACCGTCTCTATCTCAAACAGCGTCGGATGCGCCAACCCCTGCGCCTGCATCTCCTCTATGACTCTTTGAACCGTCGATACGTGCCTTGCCAGCGCTTCCCTCTTAATATATTCTCCGTCAACCTGTATCCTCTCCCGATAAGAAAACAGGGTCGGTGAGATATAGCGCCCCACCCGGTATCCCGCTTCCTTCAGGACTGTCGAGAGATATGCCAGGACGGAGCCCTTACCGTTCGTCCCTGATATGTGGAGGAACCTCAGCCCATTCTGTGGATTCCCCAGCCTTCCCAGCAGTTCTCTCATATTTTCCAAGCCAAGTACACTTCCGTATTTAGTCACACTGTCTAAATATACTCTTGCTTCTTTGTAATTCATTTTTCTCCAATCCAGGGCTTTTCGTCCCTGATTTCACTACCCTGACTTAATCAATGTATTATAGTCTATTTTTCGTATTTTTTCAAGTATTTTACGCATACTAACTACATGATAAAAAATTTTATGAAATGTGGAATCACCGGCTGGTGCCTGGAAATCATCTGGACCAGCTTAAACTCCCTCTTCCACAGGGATTATAAGCTTATGGGGCAGTCTTCTATCTGGATGTTCCCCATCTACGGCATGGCAGCCGTCATCCGTCCGCTCTCGCGGCTGTTTGGCAAAAAAAGCATGCTCACCCGGGGGCTGATCTATATGAACGGTATTTTCAGCATGGAATACCTGACAGGCAAATTTTTAAAAAGGCGCGGGATATGTCCCTGGGACTACAGCGACGCTAAAATGAATTACCGGGGCGTCATCCGTTTTGATTATGCCCCCGTATGGTTCTTCACAGGATTACTTTATGAAAAATTGTTAAATAATTAAATTTTCACTTTTCTTATTAAGGGTTTTAGTGTATACTTACGAAAGAATATAGAAAGGAGAAGGTTTTTCATGAGACACTTAATGAACCCTCTTGACCTCAGCGTCGAGGAAATCAGTGAAATTCTGGATTTGGCAAACGATATCGAAGCCAATCCGAAAAAGTATTCCCATTCCTGTGACGGATTAAAGCTTGCGACACTTTTTTATGAACCAAGTACACGAACCAGACTCAGTTTTGAAGCAGCGATGTTGAATCTGGGGGGCAGCGTACTTGGTTTTTCTTCTGCCGATTCAAGCTCTGCTTCCAAAGGCGAGAGTGTGTCTGATACTATCCGCGTGATATCCTGCTACGCTGATATCTGCGCCATGAGGCATCCAAAGGAAGGCGCGCCGCTGGTCGCTTCCATGAAATCTTCTATCCCGGTCATCAACGCCGGTGACGGCGGCCACCAGCATCCCACCCAGACGATGACAGACCTGCTGACGATCCGTTCCCTGAAGGGGCGCCTGGATAACATGACCATCGGGCTCTGCGGCGATCTCAAATTCGGCAGGACCGTGCACTCCCTGATTCAGTCCATGATCCGTTATCCGAACATCAAATTCGTCCTGATCTCCCCCGAAGAGCTGCGCGTGCCAAGCTACATACGCGACGATGTCCTCAACAAGAACCACATCGAATATAAGGAAGTCGTCCGACTGGAGGAAGCCCTCCCGGAGCTGAACCTTTTGTACATGACTCGCGTTCAGAAGGAACGTTTCTTCAACGAGGAAGACTATGTGCGCATGAAGGATTTCTATATCCTGGATCAGAAAAAACTGTCATTTGCCAGCCCGGATATGTATATCCTGCACCCTCTGCCCCGCGTAAACGAAATCTCGGTCGAGGTGGACAGCGATCCGCGCGCGGCTTATTTCAAGCAGGTACAGTACGGCGTCTATGTCCGAATGGCACTGATTCTCACCCTGTTGAAATGGAAAAGTCTTTAAAAGGAGGAAGTACAGATGTTAAATGTGGGACAATTACAGGAAGGATTTGTACTGGATCATATCGAAGCCGGAAAATCCATGACCATCTATCATTATCTGAAGCTGGACAAGCTGGACTGTACCGTGGCAATCATCAAAAACGCCACCAGCAATAAAATGGGACGCAAAGATATCCTCAAGGTAGAGTGTCCGATCGATATGCTGGACCTGGATATCCTCGGTTTTATCGATCATAATATCACCGTCAATATCATCAAGGACGCGAAAATCGTAGAAAAGAAAGACCTGACCCTACCTAAAAAAATTGTAAATGTCATCAAATGCAAAAACCCGCGCTGCATCACCTCCATCGAACAGGAGCTGGAGCAGGTATTCCTCCTCACCGACCCTGAACATGAAGTGTACCGCTGCAAATATTGTGAAGAGAAATATCACAGAAAAAAATAGCCATGCAAAAAGAGATCAGAAAGGAAATTCCCTCTCCTTTCCGATCTCTTTTTATGCTTCTGATATGAGCAGAGCGATAAGCCGGGTTATGTCGTGAATGATCATCTATCCAGTCCTGATGTCGCCACCAGGCTCCAGCGACCTACCTAAAGCTGACGGGCAGCCATATGCTTTTATTCGGTCTTGCTTCGGATGGGGTTTACATATGCCCCGTCTGTTACCAGCCGGGCGGTAGTCTCTTACACTGCCCTTCCACCCTTACCTCATCATGAGGCGGTACATTTCTGTTGCACTATCCTTGGAGTCGCCTCCACCGGACGTTATCCGGCATCCTGCCCTGTGAAGCCCGGACTTTCCTCGTCTGGCACCTTTCGGACAGCCAGCCGCGATCATTTACTCTGCTCACGTAACCAATTTAGCCGTTTTTTGCCCGCTTGTCAAGTATTCCCCTGCCGCTGTTCTCACACCTGGAAACAGCTTCCGCCCACAAATTCGCGCAGGATGGAATTAATCGGGATATTCTCACTGGGAATACCCACAAAATAATCGAGGAACTTTAACAGCCGCTTTGCCTCCGCATATTCCGGCTCCGACCGCCCGATTCCAAAGAGCAGCGGCTCCGCATAGATCTTCAGCACTGCCAGCTCATAGATCAATGCAGAATTTATCATCACATCCGCCTCTTCCTGATTGGGGAAAATATAGGCTTCCTCGCCCCTGCGCACCGACGGCCACATGGCGATCGTATCCTTTGCCGAAGTTCCCCTGGTCCTGGCATCGCGCACAATCCGCCGCAGCAGGCGCCCGTCCGTCGTCGGAATACGGTTGTGCTCATCAATATTAAGCTGTGTAAGGGCGCTGATATAGATTTTAAACTTACTCTCTGCGGGAAGGCTGTAGGATAATTTATCGTTTAAGCCGTGGATCCCTTCTATCACCAGTACATCATCCGCGCCAAGTTGCAGCGTATTGCCCTTATATTCCCGTTCTCCGGTCTTGAAATTAAAGGTTGGCAGCGCGACCTCCTTCCCCGCCAGCAAATCGCTCATATTTTGGTTGAACAATTCAATGTCCAGCGCCTCCAGGCACTCATAATCCGGTTTTCCGTCCTCATCGCGGGGCGTATCCGTGCGGTTTACAAAATAATTGTCCATGGGAATCGGATGCGGCACAATGCCGTGCGCCGACAACTGAATAGACAGCCGGTGCGAAGTCGTCGTCTTCCCGGAAGAAGAAGGACCCGCAATCATAATCAGGCGTTTTTCCCGGTCGGACGCGATCATCTGGGCAATGTCGGCAATCTTCTTTTCCAGAAGCGCCTCCTGCACCAGGATCAGGTCATGCGCTTTTCCACTCACAATCTGCCCGTTTAAATCCCCGACCGTCGTGATATCCAGCAATTCCCCCCATTTTAAGGACTCCTTCTGGATATTGAAAATTTTCACCTGCGGCTTAAAGGGCGCCACCTCCGTTGGTTTTGCTCTTTTGGGCATCTGCAGCACAAATCCCTCGTCATAAGGATACAGCTCAAAATATTTCAGGCAGCCGGTGCCCGGCACCATATATCCGTAATAATAATCCTTAAAGCCCGCCAGATTATAAATATTTACTTTGGAAGCCCTTCGGTAGTGAAACAGCTTTTCCTTATCCTCCATTCCAAGCCTGCCAAACAGGGCGATCGCCTCGTCGGTGCCCATCGCCGTCTTTTCTATGGTGATATCCTTTTCCACCAGCTTCAGCATGGCGCTCTTTACCTTCTGCAAAAACGCCTCGTCCACATGCTTCCAGCCATTCATTGTCACATAATATCCATCGCTGACCGCATAATGCACGCACGCCCGGTCTACCTTTTCAAAACCGAATACCTGATAGATCGCTTTGAGCATCAGCAGCACCATGCTCCGGCGGTACGCAGAAAACCCTGCCGGATCGCCCACCGTTAAAAATGTGATCTCGTCCCCGTCCGCTATGGTATGATGCAGCTCCCGCAATCTTTTGTTCACCTGCGCCAGCACAATATCATAAGGATATTGTTCCTGTTTTTCCTTTGCGATCATCCGGTATGTTGTGCCCTCGTCATAGATACTATTCTGTCCGTTTACCTTTACACTGATAGCCATCGCAATCCCTCCATCTTTTTCTAAAGCACCCGAAACGGATTCTGAATCCCGGCAGTCCTGATTTCAAGCCCCTTAACATTTTTCTTTAAATATTCTTTCATTTGTCCGATAAATATATGCTCCAGCCCGTAATGTCCGGCATCAATAATGGCCAGCCCGTTATCTACCGCGTCGATACCCTCATGATGTCCGATATCCCCGGTAATCAGCACCTGCGCTTTTGCCTTTATGGACGGCTCGATCATACTCTTTCCCGAACCGGGAGAAATTGCCACCCTCTGGATCACTAATTCAGGATCGCCAAATATGAGCACATGCTCCAGGTTAAAAATTCTTTTTACAATCCCGGCGCATTCCGCCAGGGTGATCGGCCTTACCAGGGAACCCACCCTGCCGAAGCCCTCAAACTCACCGGTCCTGGCGTCCACACCGGTTTTTTCCAGAATTTCCGCCTTCTGCAGCTTCATCAATTCTCCGGACATCGGCGCCATCTCCACTACATCATAATTCGTGTGCATGGCATAGCAGCAAATATCATTCTGTATCAGCTCCATAAACCTTCTGCCTGTCAGGCTGTCTGAACTGATCTTCTTCACGCCCGTTATGGTAACCGGATGGTGCGTCAGCAGCATATCCGCTCCCCATTCCTTCGCCTGGGCAATGATCTCCTCCGTCGCATCCAGCGCAATAAATACTTTTTTGATCTCTTTGTTTCTTCTTCCCGTCTGCAATCCCGGGTTATCCCAGCTCTGCGCCTTTTCCACCGGGTATCGTTCTTCCAGCTTCGCAATCAATTCCTTTGCCGTCATCTCATAGCCTCCTTTGCCCTCTCCATTATCTGCAGCTTTTCCTCCACCTCACAGAGGCGCTGCCGGATATGATCTCCGGATTTCTTTTTCAGTTCTTCATAAATCGCAGCGTATGTGCAAGACTCCTTTTCCAAAAACGCCTTCAGTACCGGATGGCGGCATTCTATCAGATATTTTCCATACTGATATTCGTACTCTTCCCACGGTTCCTGTTTTATGCGCCGCACCTTCATCATCGGATAATATTTCCCGTCGTCAAGCTCCATATCCTCACAGACAATGCCATATCCGCTCTCATGCAGAAAGCGCCTCACCATGCCGATCTCAGACTGCGGCTGCAATACCAGCGTATCCACCGAAGCCAGCACTTCTTTTCCCTCGCGAAGGATCCTTGCCGTCAGCGCTCCGCCCATGCCGGCAATCACTACCGTGTCCGCCTCCCCCTTTTTCAGGGCGGCAGCCCCGTCGGACAGCCTCGTCTCGATCCTCTCCTCCAGCCCGTACAGCCGGATATTCTTCTTTGCCCGCTCAAGCGGCCCCCGGTTAATGTCCATTGCGATGGCATGTATCAATCCCGACTCCCTTGCCAGATAGATCGGAATATACCCGTGATCGGTCCCTACATCCGCCAGATACCGGCTATCCTTTGCCAACTCTGCCACTGCGTATAATCGTTTCGATAACTGCATCATTCCCTCTTTAAAACTCTATTCTTAATTTCTGTATTTCCGGGATTCGTTTACGGTCTGCGATGATCTGCTGCAGCCCCGCCATATCTGCCGGATCTAAATTGGCAGTCCGCTCCTCCAGGCTGTGGTTTACAAGCTTCACCAGCGTCTCTTTAAACGCCTTTTCAAGCTCTGCACTATTTGCCACCGGCAGCGTTGTGTGAAAGAGCGACGCCGCCTCTGTCTGTTCCTCCGGTTCCGTAAAATAATTAATGATCTTTGCCGGATTCTTTTCCCCCGCTTCATACTGTTCAAATAACAGCCCCGCCACGCTGCGGTACAGCTCTGTCGTAAAATCCTCCCGGCGGATATAGCTCTTTACATATCTGTAAAGCCCGGGATATTCGATCAGCCAGGTCAACAGCAGTTTCTGTGACTTGCGTATACTGTCTTCCTTCTCTGTGCGGGCGCTTTTCGGACGCTCCCTAACCTGCACGGCTTTGCCCTTTAGCGCCATGCGGTTCACCAGCCTGCGCAGATTTTCAAATCCCACGCCGTAGCGCGATGCAACCGCCTCAATATAATTTTCCCTCTCTATTTCTGTCTCAAACGCCATCAGCTTCCTCGCCGTCTCTTCATAGAAAAGCGTCTTCGACTGCGGATCCTTCATATCATACTGGCTCTGCAGCATGTCAGTTTCAAACAAAAAGCTGTTCTGCGCATGGTCGATCCTCTCCTGAAACGCTTCCGCCCCCTCTGCCTTGATGAATTCGTCGGGGTCTTTATAGGGCTTCATGGACAACACTTTTGCCGATATCCCCGCTTCCTTTAACAGCGGAATCGCACGAAGCGCCGCCCTCACGCCTGCCTCGTCGCTGTCATAGGTAAGGATCACTTCCTCCGTGTATCTGCGAAGCAGGCTCGCGTGCCGGGAAGTCAGCGCGGTTCCCAGAGACGCCACCGCATTGGTAAATCCCGCCTGATGCATGGAAATGACATCCATATATCCCTCACATACCAGCAGATTCTTTTTTCGCGCGCTCCTCGCAATATGCAGCCCGTAAAGATTACGGCTCTTATCAAACACCTTTGTCTCCGGCGAGTTCAGGTACTTGGGCTTCCCATCTCCCATCACCCTGCCGCCAAAACCAATCACCCTGCCGTTTACATCCATGATCGGAAAAATCACGCGGTTCCAGAATTTATCGTACATCCCGCGTTTTTCATCCACATTCATAAGCCCGGACTGTGCCAGCAGCTCATCCGAAATCCCCTTGCTCTTTAAATACTTATACAAATCATTGCTGTACTTATTGGAATATCCCAGCCCGAAGCGGCGGATCGTCTCGTCGTCAAGCGCCCTGTCCTTTAAATACTTCATCGCCTGTGCCCCGTTTTCGCTCCGAAGCTGATAATAAAAATATTTTGCCGCCATTTTATTGACTTCCAGGATGCTGCCGCGCAGATTCTGCTGGCGCTTCATCTCCTCGTTTACTTCCTCTTCGGGCAAAGGCACGCCGACCCTGTCCGCCAGCAGCTTCAGCGCCTCGGGGAAAGAATAATTTTCATATTCCATGACGAAAGTAAACACATTTCCGCCCGCGCCGCAGCCAAAGCAATAATACATCTGCTTGGAAGGTGAAACGGAAAAGGATGGTGATTTCTCATTGTGAAAAGGGCAAAGCCCAAAATAGGAACTGCCCTTTTTCTGCAGCTTCACATAGCCGGAAATTACCTCTACAATATCATTCTTCATACGAACTTCTTCTACAAGATCTTCCGAATAATACATTTCTGTCTCCTTGCAAACTTTTCTTTAATAATGCCATGCCTTCGGAATAAAAAACTCCGTATATTTTGCCAGCGCATACTGGTCCGTCATACCGGAAATATAATCGCACACCACGCGCGTCTCCTTTTCCCCGCGCCTGATAATGAGATCCTGGTACTCCTGCGGCAGGCTATCCAGATTCCTGATATAATATTCATAAAGCGCCTCGACCATATTCTCGGCTTTCCCTTCTTCCGCCTTTGCCACTTTATTCGTATAGACATGCTCAAACATAAATTTCCGCATGTTGCCCATCGCCCGCCCGATCTCCGGCGAGGTGACAACATCCGGCTTTCCCTGGCTGTTGGTGATAATATCATGGATCATCGTATTCAGCCTTTCTTTTATTGTACTTCCAAGAATCTGCCGGTATTCCCTTGGAATCTCCTCCTCCTTGAGAATCCCCGCCCGCTCCGCGTCGTCGATGTCATGGTTGATATATGCGATTTTATCGGACAGGCGTACGATCTTCCCCTCCAGCGTGGCAGGTTTCCCGCTGGAACGGTGGTTTAAAATACCGTCCCGCACTTCCCAGGTCAGATTTAAACCCCTGCCCTTTTTTTCAAGCAGCTCCACTACCCGTATACTTTGCTCACAATGCGTAAACCCATCCGGGCTGACCCTGTTAAGGACCCGTTCCCCCGCATGGCCGTACGGCGTATGTCCCAGATCGTGCCCCAGCGCAATTGCCTCCGCCAGGCTCTCATTGAGTAAAAGCCCCTGCGCAATCGTCCGCGCAATCTGCGATACCTCCAGCGTATGGGTCAAGCGGTCTCGGTAATGGTCGCCCTTCGGGCTTAAAAACACCTGTGTTTTATGCTTCAGCCGCCGAAAAGACTTACAATGAAGAATCCGGTCGCGGTCCCGCTGATAGACAGGGCGGATATCGCACTGCGGCTCCTCCATATCTCTTCCCCGGGAATTTTTGCTTAAAGAAGCATATTCACTCAAATAATGTTCTTCTCTCTGTTCTGTAAGTTCACGAATTGTCATCCTGCACCTCTACTAACCCGCTTTTGCCGCGCGGCAGCCCTGCTCTGTCACAATCACATCCACCGCGCCGACGCTATCTGTCCTCACCACTTTGCTTCCAATCAGAGAAAGCCGCTCCAGCAGCTCTCCGTGAGGATGCCCGTAACGGTTGTTCTCACCGCAGGATATCACGGACAGTTCCGGCATCACCTGCTGCAGAAATTGTTCACTGGTGCTGTTCCTGGAACCATGATGCGCCACCTTCAGCACATCGATATCCGCCAGGGCGCCTCCTGTAAGGAGCTCCTGCTCACCCTTGCCTTCCACATCTCCTGTCAATAACGCCCGAAATCCCTTATAGGATACCTCCACTACCATAGAAGCGGCGTTACTATTTTCATATGTCTCCTGCTTTACGGGCGCCAACACTTTAAATGCTGTCTCCCCCTTACAGATTACATCGCCCGCCCCCGCATAAAGAACCGGTATCCCATTCTGTGCGGCAAACGCCGTGATCGTCTCATAAATCCCTTCTTTCTCCTGCTGCGCCGCGCTTCTTTCCGTATCCGGCAGCACAATATGCCCCACTGTAATTCCGCCCGCATTCTGCCCGGCATAATTCTTCTGATACCCCTTTAAAATCTCCACCAGGGCGCTGACATGGTCATTATCATAATGGGAAACCAGCCAATAATCCACCCTGGAGATCCCATGATATTCCAAATACGGCTGTATGGTATAGGTTCCCAGATTCTGATGGTCACTGCTGCCGCCATCCACCATCCACACGCTTCCTTCCTCCGTACGGATACAGCAGCCGTCCCCCTGCCCCACATTCAGAAAAGTCATCGTCCATTCCTGCGGTTTTTTATAGAATATCATACTTATTATCAGTATAATTCCAAATGCGCCTGTAAGCAAATCTATTTTTCGTTTTTTCTTAAAAAACAGTAAAAAAATCAGAAGAAAGAGGTAATAAAATACGATTTGTACAGTGCCCGGCCTTCCAATCGCCAGCATATTTCCCGGAAGCAGACGGATATGTTCGCACAAATAACGTATCATGGCAAGCACATAGTGGGCAGGCGCCGCCAGAAGCATCCCCGCTTTAACCGAGCAGGCTCCCGCCGCCATCCCCGCCGCCCCCGATACCAGCACTACCGGCATCAGGGGGATCGCCAAAAGATTCAGGAAAATACCGTAGACGGAAACTTTATAATAAAACCACGCCGTGACCGGCAGCGTTACCAGCCATACGCCCGCGCTTACGCCAAGTCCCTTAATCCTCAGAAGCGGATGCCCTGAATACAGGGAAAGATTCACGCCCGCAACCGCTGCAAAGGATAACAAAAAGCCCGCCTGCGTCACGCTTTGCTGATTCCAAATCAGCATGAACACTGCCGCAGCCACCCACGCCGTCACCGGGTCATACGTACGCCCCGCCGCCTGCGCTCCCAGAAAAACGGCGAACATAAGAACCGCACGCACCGTCGAGTAAGAGCCTCCCGTCATAACGGCGTACACCCAGAGAATCCCTCCCGCCAGCAGCGCAGCCTGTCCAAAAGACAAGCGCAGCCTTCGCAGCAAATGGTAAAGCCCTATCCCCAGAATCGAGACATGAAGCCCGGAAATCGCCAGCACATGAATAATTCCATTCTCCTGGTAAAGCTCCTTCATCTCCCCGTCAAGCCCGTCTCTGTCCCCCAGAAGCATTGCGCTTAAAATCCCCGCATCCTCCTGCGCGCATATGTTTGAAAGGCTTTCTGCCGCCTCTTTTCTGAGCTTTGCCAAAAACTGTCCCGGGACATTCACCCTATTATCCCTCTTACAGACAACCGCTTTTTTCAGAAACATTCCGATATTCATAGCGGAATAGTAGCTGTATGCGTCAAACCCACCGGGATTTTCCGGTGCGGACGGATAGGCGCAGATTCCCGAAACCAGAACTCTGTTCCCGATTTCCACCGGCTGCACCTCTTTTAAATAAACTAATATATTTTTCTTTGTATATTCGGAAACCGCTTCAGCATTTTGCGAAGCATTTGATAAAACAGAAATGTTTTTCAGATAAATTCTTTGACTGTTGCCTTTGTATTCCTGCCTATAGACAGTTCCGCTCACCCGGATCATATCTCCTGCAGACCAGGGGCGGGATGACGCATCCGGCGCCCCGCTTCCCGTAATCCCTGCAAGAGCCAGCCAGAGCAAAAGCGGCAGGCAAATCATGCATAGCTGCCTTTTTCTCAATCCCTGCTCCTTTCTTTTTTATAATCCAATCGATGGCTTTGCAATCACGGATTCCCCATCTTCATCTTCCGCCTGGTACATCGTCTCCGCGCTCTCGATAATCTCACTGTTGCGGTGAAACGGTCCGTTCAGGCTTAAACTGTCGCCAAAAAGGACATCCGATTCCCCATTCACCTGAAACTGCACATTATCCACGCCAAGCACATCGCACAGGCTGTTGACGATACTGTAAATCGCTGCCTCGGGCTGTACTCCAAGATTGTTTCCAGCCAGGAACTGCTCGTCCAGGTTAACCACACAGGTCTTCTTATCTACTGAGATATTCAGGACACGAAGGCTGTCCGGCACCACCTGGTTGAGCTGCTTATTCATCGGTCCCTTTATGATCTGCTCCATCACCACCTTTTCCAGCGTCGTATTGCTGGAATAGTGGACATTGCGCATCTCTTTGACAATTTTATCGCCCTGGCGGCTGGAAAAATACAAGGTAAGCGATGCATACTGGTAAGAGTTAATTCCCACCGGGTTGTTAATAAACATACTGCTGGTCATCGCCCCTACCGGCTCTCCCGCGCTGTTTTTAAGCACGTCATCACCGATATGGAACACCACCGTACGCACGTCCTTCACCTGTGTTACGGTTTCCACAACGCCCGCCCGCAGAAGAATCTCCGAAACATTTTCCAACTGGTTGTAGGCGTCGTTGAACACAAGCGTAAGCTGCCCGTCTGTCAGATTATACCCCTCGACCTCGACTTCCTCGGGAATCAGGCTATAATGATCCTGTGACGTACCCGCACGCTGCATCCTCTCCAGCAGCTCGCCGAGTATCAGGCTCACATCCGTCTCTTTGGACGTATAACTCTCTGTAAGAAGGCTGCTGTGCGCCGCATTCGTATAATAAACCTGATAGCCTGCTGTTTCTGAACTCTTTTTGCCGCAGCCTGTCAGCGCACACACAAAAAGTACGGCAAGCCATATCCTATATCCTCTCTTCATCTCTGCCTCCGCTTACTCTGTATAAGTTAACGGCACACGAACTGTAAAGGTAGTGCCTTCCCCTTCCTGGCTGAAAACCTTAATCACTCCATGATGCATCAGGATCGCGCTGCGGGCAATGGCAAGTCCCAGCCCCGTTCCCCCGATCTCTCTGGAATGTGATTTGTCCACACGGTAAAATCTTTCGAAAATGTGCTCCTGGTCCTCCTTCGGAATGCCGATGCCATTATCCTCCACTTTTACATAGAAATATTTGTGGTCCGTATTGATCGACAAATGAACCCAGCCGCCCTCATTATTATACTTAATCGCATTCTCCACGAGGTTCGATAAGGCAAGCGTCAGTTTCGTTTCGTCCACCTCGGCAATCACCGGCTTATAGCTGTCCAAAACCAATTCGACGCTGCGCTTTGCGGCAATCGGGCGCAGCCTTTTTAAGATCCGCTCTATCAGCTCATTCACATTCGCCGGCTGAATATTGACATCAGACGCCTTCTTATCCATCTTAACCAGCGACAGCAAATCATTGATAATCTTGTTCTCCCGCTCAATCTCCTCGGCAATGTCGCCCATAAACTCCTTGTAAAGTTCTGCCGGGACATCCTCCTGCATCAGAAGGGAATCCGCCAGCACCTTCATCGAGGTGATCGGCGTCTTCAGCTCATGGGAGACGTTGGATACAAACTCCTGCCTGGAATCGTCCAACGTCTTCATCCGCCGCAGCATCTGATTATAAGCCTCCGACATATCCCTGGTTTCCGTATAATCCAGAATCAGCAGGTCGTCCTCCAGAAAACCGCCGCTGATCTGCTCCAGCGACCGCGTAACCCTGGCAAACGGCTTTACCAACATCCTGGACGCGTAAAAAGCGGCAATCAGCACCGCAATCGTCAGCCCTATCTGCAAAATAAAAACCTTCCGGCTCAGCTCGTCTCTGCTGTTAAAAATATCCACCGTCTCAGAGCTTACCACCAGGCTCCCCACAACCTCCCGGTTCACCGATTCTTTGATTGGAAGCGCCAGCTCAATAAAGCTGGAGCCGCTGTCATGGCTTAAGCTGCTCTCGCCCCGGAAGCATCCCAGCACTTCCTTTGACACCAGGTATTTTCCCTCATCCAATCCATAGGTATCCTTAATCACCGTAAAATCACTGTTTACCACCACAAGCCTGCCGTTGTAGAGGTTGGCAAGCTGTTCCATCTCCGTCGCGTATGCCGTAAGGTCAATGGTATTATTTTTTATGGCGTCCCCCATTCGGTCCGCCAGGTTATTGCACTGATTCTGCAGCATATTGCCCCGCTGGATAATCGACTGTTCCTCATAATTATTCAGGATGCTCATCTTCATCAGGAGAATCGGAATAATCGCCACTAGGCAAAAGATTATAAAAATACGGAACTGAAGACTTTTCAGATATCTCTTGATTCCTGTTTTTTCTATTACTTTCTGCAATAACTTCTTCATGAAAACCCTCATAGAATAAAAAGGGCTGTCATAACAGCCCTTTCATTTAATGTTGAAAATAATAACCTACGCCCCACTTTGTATGTACATACTTGGGTTCGCTGGGATTTGCCTCAATCTTTTCACGCAGGCGGCGGATATGTACATCCACTGTCCGCACATCTCCCGGATATTCATAGCCCCATACAATGTCCAGCAGGTTCTCACGGCTGTACACTTTGTTCGGGTTAAACACCAGAAGCTCCAACACATCAAACTCTTTCGCTGTCAGATTAATTTCTTTTCCCGCAATACTTACGCGCCTTCCTTCACAGTCCAGCATCAGATCGCCAACTTCCACGGTCTTACTCTTCGTTTCCGCCACCGCCGGCTTCCCGGTGCGGCGCATAATGGCTTTGATTCTTGCCTTCACTTCCAGAATATTAAAGGGCTTGGTAATATAATCGTCCGCGCCGTATTCCAGTCCCATGATCTTGTCCATATCTTCGCCTTTTGCGGTCAGCATCACTACCGGCACACTGGAAAACTCCCGAATCTGCTGGCAGACAGATAAGCCGTCCACCTTCGGCAGCATCAAATCCAGCAATACCATATCATATGCATTTTCCTTTACCATTTTAAGCGCTTCTTCGCCATCATATGCACAATCCACTTCCATTCCGTCCTGCTCCAGGCTAAAACGGATTCCCTTTACAATCAACTTCTCATCATCGACAACCAATACCTTTTTTGCCATCTGAATTCTCCTATTCCGCTACAATCTTATCCTTTATTTTCTCAAACGTCGCTTCCTTGATCCCGCTCACATTCATAATCTCTTCCACTGTCCGAAAAGCGCCGTGCTCCTTACGATAAGCAATAATATCCTTTGCCCGCGCCTCCCCTATCCCGGATAATGTACACAAAAGCTCCTCATCCGCCGTATTCAGGTTCACCAGCCCGGACGCCGCCTCAGATTCCTGCAGCGCTTCTGCCTCTTCTGTCGTATAAATCCGTACCTTTGCGCCGTCCTGCAGCGCTTCCGCCTGGTTTATGCGGTTGACATCGGCATCCGGCGTCAAACCGCCTGCCATCTGTACCGCCTCATATACTCTTGCACCTTCCTCCAGAAAATAAACGCCGGGATGCTCCACAGCGCCGCAAACATCCACGCAGATAAGCGGCTGCGTATCCGGCTGAGACAGCGCCTCGCGGGTCGTTTCCTCCTGTTCCCCGTCAAGAACCTCGTCCCCGGATATCTCCTGTTCATTCACCCATAAAACCTCGTTCCCTGTATCCCGGCATCCGCACAGTACAGACATGATAAGTACCAAAAAAACGACTGTCATTCCATTTTTCATTTCAGCATAAACTCCTTTGCCCGTCAGACAACAGAGTCCCCCTTATGCTATCTTATATTGTAACGGAAATTTTCGAAAAATACAATAGCCATTTTTATTTTTGTAACAATACTATAATTCAAATGTAACAACTCCTGCCACCGCGATCAACAGCCCGATCATCTTTCTCATCGAAAACGGTTGTTTGTCTGTGGCGAACATACCGAACAATTCTACCAGCCAGGATACCGTAAGCTGGGCAATTACAATCAGCATCGTTGCCTTTGCCGGACCCAGCATCCCCATTCCCCTGATAACCGTAACTGTAATAAACGCCCCGAGCACGCCTCCCAGCAGCGTATATTTATCAGGCACCTTTGCCAGGCTTAGAAACGAAGTCCTGTCCGTGAAGCCCCAGATCGCCAGACAGACAAGCAGCGCCGAAAACTGCACAAACGAGGTCGACACCCAAAGGCTGGTATTTTTGGTAACATTCGTATTAAAAACTCCCTGTATGCTCATCAGGGCGCCGGATAAAAGCGCAATCAAAATTCCAAACATAAAAAACTCCTTTTTGCTTTTAGTATTCGCAAAAAGGAGCCCCGCTATTACAAATTTTCCAGCGTTCGTTTCAATTTTTCTATCATTTCCTCTATATGCTTCTCTTCAATAATAAGCGGCGGTACCAGGCGAAGCACATTTCCTCCTGCCGACAAAACAATCAGTCCCTGCTTCAGCGCCCCGCTCACAAGCGCCCCCGCCGATACGCTTTCGCTTACCACGATGCCCTGCATCAGCCCCATACCGCGCCGCCCAAGCAGGCAGTCGTACTCTGCGATCAGCTCATCCAGCTTTTTCTCCAGATATGGAGCGATCTTCTGCACGTGCTCCACGATTTTTTCACTCTCAAACAAATCCAGTACCTTTGACACTGCCGCACACGCAAAAGGATTGCCGCCGTAGGTTGTCCCGTGGTCGCCCGGAACCAGCGACGCTTTGGCAACTTTTTTATTTACGGCAAACGCGCCCACCGGCACGCCGCAGCCAAGCGCTTTGGCACAGGTCATAATATCCGGCTCTACGCCGTACTGCTGCCATGCAAACATAGAACCGCACCTTCCCATCCCGCACTGGATCTCATCAAGGATCAGCAGAACGTCATTTGCCTCACAAAGCGCTTTCACTTCTTTGAGGAACTCTGCCTTTGCCGGGTAGATTCCGCCTTCTCCCTGCACCGTTTCCATAATCACCGCGCAGGTTTTCTCCGTAAATTGCTCCTTCACACTGTCCGGATCGTTGAACTGTGCGAATCTTACGCCTCCCATTAAGGGCTTGAAGGCTTCCTGATAATGCGGGTTTCCGGTTACGGAGAGCGCGCCTACGCTCCTTCCGTGGAAGGAATGATTCATGGCAAGGATCTCATGATCGGTCTTCCCATCCTTGAGATAAGCATATTTTTTCGCTGTCTTGATTGCCCCTTCAATCGCCTCCGTACCGCTGTTCGTAAAAAATATCTTATCCATCCGGCTGGCTTCTCTAAGCTTCTGCGCCGCCTCGCCAAGCGGGACATGGTAGTAGAGGTTTGAGGTATGGATCACCTTATCAATCTGCTCCTTTAACGCCTCGTCGTATCCCGGATAATGATATCCCAGGGCAAAGACGGCAATACCCGCGCCAAAATCAAGATACTCCTTGCCATCCGTATCCTTTAAATAAACGCCCTGCCCGGATTCCAGCACTATCGGGAAGCGGTCATAAGTATGAAGGACGGCGCTCTCCGCCTGTTCTATATATTTATTCATAATAATATCTCCTTTCCTCATCCCCGATGATTGCCGTACCCACGCCGCGGTCGGTAAAAAACTCAAGCAGCAGGCAATGCTCGATCCTGCCGTCGAGAATATGCACCCTGGAAACGCCGGACTTAATGGCATTCACACAATTCTGCAGCTTCGGCAGCATTCCGCCGCCTACATTCCCGCTTTGCAGAAACGCCTCTGCCTCCGGGATTGTCATTTCCGAAATCAGCATATCCTTATTAAGCGGGTCGCGATAGACGCCCTCGATGTCCGTTAAAAACGCCAGTTTGGAAGCCCCCATAGCGGAAGCGATCGCGCACGCCGCGTCGTCTGCGTTAATATTGTAGGAATGATACTGATCGTCTGAACCGATCGGGCAGATAACCGGGACAAAATCATTGTCAAGAAGCCTGTTCAAAAGTTCCGTATTCACTTCCCTGATCTCTCCCACATAACCGATATCCTGCCCTTTGGAAAGCTTCTTTTCCACCTTTAAGGTCGTGCCGTCCTTTCCGCTGATTCCTACGGCATGGACGCCCAGCTTTTCCATCATGGAGACCAGCCCTTTGTTAATCCTGTTCAGCACCATTTCCGCAATCTCCATTGTCGGTTTATCCGTCACGCGCAGCCCGTTGACAAAGTTCGTCTCCAGCCCCGCTTTGTTTACCCATTTCGTGATCTCCTTGCCGCCGCCATGCACAATAATCGGGCGAAAGCCCACCAGCTTTAGAAGCGCCACATCACGGATCACGCTTTTCTTCAGCTCATGATCCACCATCGCGCTTCCGCCATATTTTACCACCATGATTTTTCCATGGAAACGCTGTATATACGGCAGCGCTTCATTTAATACCTGGGCTTTTTGCAGCCAGTTCTCCATTGATTCCATTTCTTTTCCCTTGCCTTTCCTGTCCATCCGACAGCTTCTTTATGAACGGTAAGCCGCATTAATCTTTACATAATCATAAGTGAGGTCGCAGCCCCATGCCGTCGCCTGTGCCATTCCCATCTTTATATCCGCAATGACGATGACCTCTTTCTCAGATAAAATCCGCGTCGCCCTTTCCTCGCTGTACGCAAGTGCCACACCATTCTCAATAATCTTCAGCGATCCCGCCGCGCTCTCAAACGTCAAATCCACCTTTTCCGGGTCAAACTGTGCGCCGGAATATCCCATCGCGCAGAGAATCCTTCCCCAGTTCGCATCGTGCCCGAAAATCGCCGCTTTTGTCAGGTTGGAGGTAATGATGGATTTACTCAGCGTAACCGCCTGCTCCTTTGACTGCGCGCCGATCACCTTCGCGGTAAACAGCGCCGTCGCCCCTTCCCCGTCTCCCGCCATTTTCCTTGCAAGACAGGTATTCACATAATTCAAAGCCTCGCAAAAGCCTTGGTAATCCTCATTCTCCTCTGTAATCTCCGGGTTGCCCGCCATGCCGTTTGCCAGCAGCAGTACGGTATCGTTTGTCGAGGTATCGCCGTCTACGGAAATCATATTAAACGTATCCTGAATATCCGCGCTGAGGGCTTTTTGCAGCATTTCTTTGGAAATCGCCGCGTCTGTCGTGAGAAATCCCAGCATGGTACACATATTAGGATGGATCATACCCGATCCCTTGCTCATGCCGCCCAGCGTCACCTCTTTACCTCCCAGCGTAAAGGTCACTGCAATCTCCTTTTTCACGGTGTCTGTCGTCATAATCGCCTTTGCCGCCTCTGTTCCATTTTCCAGGGAAGCGTCCTTTGTCTCTGCAAGCTTCCTGATTCCCTCCTTGATGCGGTCCATCGGAAGCTGCATCCCGATCACACCGGTCGATCCTACCAGCACCGCATATTCGGGAATGCCAAGCGCTTCCCCTGCTGCCGCTGCCGCCTCCTTACAGTATCCGTAGCCTTCCTCTCCCGTACAGGCATTGGCAATCCCGCTGTTTACAACGACCGCCTGCACATACTCTGCATTTGCAACCATCTCTCTGTCCCATTTCACCGGCGCCGCCTTGACCACATTGGTAGTAAATGTGCCTGCCGCCTTACACGGAACCTTGCTGTAAATCAATGCCATATCCGTCCTGTCTTTGTATTTGATTGCCGCTGCCGCTGCCGACGCCTCAAATCCTTTTGCCGCCGTCACTCCGCCCGCTATCTCTTTCATACTTCCATTCCCGCCTTTCTTCTCACTGTCCGCCCGCAGCAGATTTCTACTCATTAAATGCTGTGATATTTTCTTCGTTCAGCGCAAAATCATAATAATTCAGATCTTCTCTTTTGGTCCAGCCGATTTCCTTCCAGAACGCATTCCCGATATCGTTTTTTGTAAACGCAATCAGGGAAACCTTATTGATCTTTTCCCGCTTCAAGGCTTCCATCGCAAAAACCACCATCGCCTTGCCGATTCCCTGCTTACGGTATTCCTTCTGCACGCACACATGGTAGAGGCATCCCCTTCTGCCATCGTGCCCGCAGAGAATCGCGCCGATGATTTCCTGATTATGTACCGCTACCACGCTGCAGCCCGGATTCCTGTCCAGAAAACGTTCGACACCTTCTCTGGAATCATCCATGCTGCGGATGCCAAAACCGCTGATCTGCATCCACAGTGCATGCACCTTATCGTAATCCTCGATTGCCATACTCCTGATCTCTGCCTGTTCCAAACTATATCCTCAACTTTCTTCCATACTTACGGGAACATCGGTACCAGTTCAAGCCCCATCGTCTCTGGCAGCCCGAAAATAAGATTCATATTCTGTACAGCCTGTCCCGCCGCTCCTTTTACCAGATTATCCATTGCGCCCATCATAATGATGCGCCCGGTTCTTTTATCTATCTTGAAATTGACGTCCACATAATTGCTGCCTTCCACCCATTTCGTCTGCGGGCAGATATCCTTTTCCAGCACGCGGACAAATTTTTCCTTTTCATAATACCGGTCATAAACAGCCTTCACTTCCTCATACGATACTTCCTTTTTCAGAGAAGCATATGCCGTCACCAGAATACCGCGGTTCATCGGCGCCAGATGCGGAGTGAAATTCAATAATACCTTCTCTCCTGCCGCCAGCGTAAGCTGTTCTTCAATCTCCGGCGTATGCCTGTGGCTTGTCACCCCGTATGCTTTCATATTCTCATTGACTTCACAATACAGATTATCCACCTTTGCGCCGCGCCCTGCCCCTGAAGTGCCGGATTTCGCATCAATAATCAGCGTTGACGGATCGATCAATCCCTCTTTTACCAGCGGATAAACAGAAAGCGTACTGCAGGTCGGATAGCAGCCCGGATTGGCAATCAGCCGCGCTCCCTTTATCTTCTCTCTGTTCACCTCGCACAAACCATATACCGCCTCCGGCAGCAGCTGCGGAGACTTATGCTCAATCCCATACCATTCTTCATAGACCGCCGCATCCTTGATGCGGTAATCAGCGCTCAAATCCACTACCTTAACCTTTGAAAGGAGTTCTTCATTTAATACGGATGCACAGAAGCCCTGGGGGGTAGCGGTAAAAATCACATCCACCTCATCCGCAAGCTTTTCCAGGTTATCATCCCTGCACACATCCTCCACGATCTGAAACATATTCTGATATACATCTGCATATTTCTTATCAATATAGCTCCGTGATCCGTACCATTTCACATCCGCTTCTCTATGTCCCATCAGCAGTCTGACCAGTTCGCCTCCCGCATAACCGGTAGCCCCGATAATTCCAGCCTTAATCATCTTTCTCTCCTTCTCATCCGCCCTTTGGCGGCAAAATTTTTCAATTATATATCATAGTCTCTTTTTTACAGGAATGCAAGCAAAACAGACACGGATATCCGCACATTGCATAATTATACATCTAAATTGCATATTATGCAATATTTATTTTATTTTTATGCATTTTGTCCCTTTTTCAAGTGAATAAATATAAATTTTATATAAATTGGGTATTGCATATTCCCTTTAAATGTTGTATATTTAATTCCGATGAAAAAAATTAGTATTTACATATATTTAAGGAGGAACATTTACCATGAAAGAAAAAGTCATCTTGGCGTATTCCGGCGGGCTGGATACCACCGCGCTGATCCCCTGGCTGAAGGAAACGTTTGATTACGAGGTTATCTGCTGCTGCATCGACTGCGGACAGGGCAATGAGCTGGATGGGCTGGAGGAAAGGGCGAAAATGTCCGGCGCTTCCAAATTATATATTGAAAATATCGTAGATGAATTCTGTGATGATTTTATTATGCCGTGCGTAAAGGCAGGCGCCGTATACGAGCACAAGTATCTCCTCGGCACTTCTATGGCGCGTCCGGCGATCGCCAAACGCCTTGTTGAAATCGCACGCAAAGAAGGCGCGACCACAATCTGTCACGGTGCGACCGGAAAAGGAAACGACCAGATCCGTTTTGAACTCGGCATCCGGGCGCTCGCTCCTGATTTGAAAATCATTGCTCCGTGGCGCATGACGGATGTATGGACTATGCAGTCCCGTGAAGACGAGATAGCCTACTGCAAACAGCATGGTATTGACCTTCCTTTTGACGCCAGCCACAGCTACAGCCGCGACCGCAACTTATGGCACATCAGCCATGAGGGACTGGAATTGGAAGATCCGGCAAACGAGCCGAACTTTGAGCATATGCTGGTACTGGGCGTCACACCGGAAAAGGCGCCCGATGAGAGCGAATATGTGACTATGACCTTTGAAGCAGGCGTTCCCAAAACGATAAACGGAAAATCCATGAAAGTATCCGATATCATTACCGAGCTGAACGCACTGGGCGGCAAGCATGGAATCGGTATCATTGATATCGTGGAAAACCGCGTGGTCGGCATGAAATCCCGCGGCGTATATGAGACGCCGGGCGGAACGATCCTGATGGCAGCACATGACCAGTTGGAGGAGCTGATCCTTGACCGTGAAACAATGGAAGCAAAGAAAAAACTGGGCAGCCAGTTCGCACAGATTGTTTATGAAGGAAAATGGTTCACGCCTCTGCGTGAAGCAATCCAGGCATTTGTAGACTCTACCCAGCAGTACGTCACCGGTGAAGTAAAGTTCAAGCTGTATAAAGGCAACATTATCAAAGCGGGCACCACCTCCCCGTACAGCCTATACAATGAATCGCTGGCTTCCTTCACTACCGGCGATATGTATGACCACCATGACGCGAGCGGATTTATTACTCTGTTTGGGCTTCCGCTGAAAGTTCGCGCATTGAAAATGATGGAAGTAAAAAATAACGCCCAGTAACTTAACAGGCATAAAAAGCGCCGGTACCTTTCATGAATCTGAAACGTACCGGCGTTTTTGCCTGTCCATTCTGCTCTCTCTTTCGCGCATGAAATCAATCTTCAGCCGCCTTCAGTTTTGCCTCAAACACTTCTTCCGGCACCGGCCTCGCATAATAGAAGCCCTGCGCTACATATGCGCCAACCTCTGTCATCAGTTCCACATCCTCCGCATTCTCCACGCCCTCACAGACGACCTGCGTGTCCAGAATATCCGCCAGGCTGATAATATGGTGCATGATCTTCACCTGCCGATCCCGGTCCGTATGATTGAGTAAGAAGGAGCGGTCGAGCTTAATGACGGATGCAGGCACCTGCTCAAAAACGCCGAGGGAAGAATAGCCGGCCCCGAAATCATCTATCGAAAGGCGGATTCCCTTTCTCTGCAGCTTTTCGATCACACTCTTCAGCTTTTTCTGCTGAAGTTCTTCGATAATAATCGTTTCTGTGATCTCCACCTCGATCAGTTCCTTTGGTATGCTATACTTTATCAGAACCGCCTCCAGGCGTTCCGGAAAATCTTCTTCCGCGAAGTGCCGCCGTGAAAAATTACAGGAGATCGGCACTGCTCCTCTTCCATCGTCGAGCTGCCGTCGCAGCAGCGCGCACACGCGGTTGAGCACAAAGAAATCAATCTCTTTTATTCTTCCCGTCTTCTCATAGTACGGAATAAAGAATCCCGGCGAACGCACTTTCCCATTCTCAGAAGGGTCAAGGAAACGCACCAGCGCTTCCGCGCCTATAATCTTCTTCGTGCGGATATCCACCTTTTCCTGATAATATACGGTAAAATCGTCCGGGATACAGGCGCGCTCCAGCAATTCCTCCTGTTCATGCTGCTTACGCACCAGCTCGTCCATATTGGCGTCATATGTGCGGATCTGGCTTATGCTGCTGTCACGCAAAAATTCCAATGCCTGATTTGCCATATCAATGCCCGCCTTAATATCATTGTTGCCCGTCTCCATATGATAGACGCCCATGCACACCACTATATGAATCCCCGACTCTTCCTGCAGCCGGCGTTCAAATTTACAATCCAGCTCCTGCAGGCGCCGGTAAAACTGCTCTTTCGACTCCACAGCCAGCATCATCACAAAGCGGTCGCCCTGGCTTCTGGCGTAAATCTCCCGCCCGCTCGTCACATTCTGCGCCAAAAGCTCTGCGATTACCTTCAGCAGGCGGTTCCCTGCCTGCCAGCCGTACAGGGTACTATACATACGGAACTGTACTACGTTCACATAAACAATCGCATACTTTGTTTTCGTTTCCGCCTGCAGCAAGCGCTCCCCGGCATATGTAAAATAATTCAGATTCCAGATTCCAAGCTCGGCGTCCCGGTAAAGCAATTGCTGCATCTTTTTACTGTCGTATAAAAGCTTAATCACAATCACCAACACCCCGGACACAAGTACGATAAAGATACAGGCGATCAGCATTGCATGCTCCTGGACCCACTCCCCAACCGAGAACTTTTCCACCAGGGGATTTTTCAGGATATATTCATTGATCTCCCGGTAATCGATCGAGCGGATCCCCTTATTAAGCACGCTCGCTAACAGTTCGTCGGTATCCTCACGAATCACTGCCCGGACCTCACACTCCTGGGTCAGTTCCCCCGCCATCTCGTCCGTAAGCTTCTGCGTCCCAAGAAGCTCCTGCAGCAGAGCGGACGCATATACCGCCGCTGATGCCAGTTGCATTTCCTGTAATTTTTCTTCGTCGTCGATACAATACGCCAAAACATCGATCTCGCCCGCCTGAAGCTGTTCCAGCGCTTCCGCTATCGACTCCGCCTTCTGATACGCCAGCTCCAGCCCGGTATTTTCCGCCAGCTCGTCAAACACCGTCCGCGACAGCCCCTGATACTCGCCGTCCGCCTCATAAGAAAACGGGTAATAGTCCCCCACGTATCCCACAACGAGAGGAGCGGCATCTGCTACATACTCCTTTTCCGCCGTTGTCAGGACTTCCGTCTGGTTCAATTTACTGCCGTAATATTTATTCATCAGGGTATTTTCCAACGCCGGATTTTCCATCTTCAGATCGGAAAGCGCCTGATTTAATTCCACCATCAGTTCCTTATTATCTTTGTCTGAAATATAATAAAACGGCGCCGGTGAGAAACGTCCGATGATCCGCTGCCCCTCCTCGATCTCCATATAGGTATGGACGATCGCGTCCACTTCTCCTTTTTGGAGCGCCGCCTGAAGCTCCGCCGTGCTTCCATACTCCCGGACAATCGGTTCCGTTATCCCATGTGCGCTTAAATATTCCAAAAATTCCGTCTTGCGTATATACGTTGACACCATGCCGTAAGTAAGTTCGCCCATGATCTCAAAATCCTCATACGCATAAGGGCTGTCCCCGTTTACCATAATTGCGCCAAAGGTATAACCGCTTGGAAACTCCGCATATTGATAATGCTGCGCCCGCTCCTGCGAATACTGCGCGGAACCCACCAGGTCCGCTTCCCCGTCAAGCAGCATACGCAACGCATCGTCCCAGCTTTCGCAGTCCACATACTGAATATCCCATTCGGCAAACTCGTTCACGGCGGAAAGGTATTCCACATCCATACCCACGCGGCTCCCGTCCTGATTGTATTCATGAAAGCCAGCCATAGGAAAAAAGGCAACCCTGACTGTTCTCGTCTCATTTGCCTTCCCGGATATCCCTGCACAGAGAAACAGAAGAATGATCTGAATCCCTGCCAATATAAACCTTATTTTCCTTTTCCCCTCTATCTGCCACATATCGTAACTTCTTTCTGCCTGTTCTCATTTCGCGCATGTCAAGAATAAAAATATTATTAATGCACTCATTTTACCACACTATACACGATGATTCAAGTGACTTCCCCGCTTTTTATGTATAATATTACCAAAATTTCTCCAGAAATCCTTCCATAGAGGATACCTGCCGTGTCCGTCAAACCGGCGGCTGTGCCGCCGGTGGAATTTCTATCAGCAGGTATTCTCTAAAATTAATCTTCAATCGCAAACAGCGGTTCTCCCGCCTTTATTTCCCCTGTGCGCAGAAGGCGTATTTTCTGATTCTCGTCCAATTCTGTGCAAAGCACGGGAGAGACAAGCGACGGTGCGTGTTCCTTCAAATATTCCAGATCCAGCTTCAGCATCGGCTCACCTTTTTTCACCTTCTGCCCGCTGCTCACAAGCGCCTCAAATCCGGCTCCGTTTAACTCTACCGTATCAATTCCCATATGAATCAAAAGGCTGATTCCCGAATCCGTCAAAAAGCCAATGGCATGCTTCGTCTCAAAGACAAAGCTCACTTCTCCGTCCTCCGGCGCCCTTACGATCGGATCGGCAGGCGTCACTGCTGCCCCGTCACCCATCATTTTGCCGGCGAACCCTTCATCCGGCGCCGTTGACAGCTCCGCCGCCACGCCTGTGACTGGGCTGGAAATAATCACCGGCTGTACAGCAGGCGCCTGCGCCAGGTAATCCTCAAGGTTAGATTTAATCACCGTTACATGCGGACCGTAGATGACCTGTACTCCTTTTCCTTTGTGAATCACCCCCGACGCTCCGGTGGATTTTAACATGGCGTCATTTACCAGGTCCTCATTATACACCGTACAGCGAAGCCTTGTCGCGCAGCAGTCCACATCGCTGATATTCGCTTTGCCGCCAAGCCCATCTGCAATAATTTCACTGACCGCATCCGTGCCGCCGGTTCTGCCATTCTCCCGTCGTGCGTTGACATCCGCTTTGGTATACAGCTTCGTCTCCGTATCGCTTTCTTCTCTTCCCGGCGTCTTGAAATCAAACCTTCTGATTAAAAACCGGAATATCAGATAATACAAAAGAAAATAAACAATCCCCACCGGGATAATCAAAAGCCAGCTTGTCCTGCGGTTTCCCTGCAATATGCCAAAGAGAAACAGATCCAGAAAACCGCCGGAAAATGTCAAGCCCACCGCAATATTCAGCATATGAGCAATCATGTAAGCGGAACCTGCCAGAATCACCTGCACTGCAAACAGCGCCGGAGCGACAAATAGAAAAGAAAACTCAATCGGCTCCGTAATGCCGGTCATAATACAGGTCAAAGAAGCGGATAACAGCAAACCGCCCGCCGCTTTTTTCTTCTCCGGTTTGGCACACTGGTACATCGCCAGCGCCGCCCCTGGGAGCCCGAAAATCATAAAAATGAATTCCCCGGAAAAATATCTGGTCGCGTCTGCGCTGAAATGGGCAATGTTGGCAGAATCCGCCAACTGGGCGAAGAAAATATTCTGCCCTCCCTGCACCATCTGTCCCGCCACTTCCATCGTTCCGCCCACCGCTGTCTGCCAGAAAGGCATATAAAATACATGATGCAGCCCAAACGGAATCAGCGCCCGCTTAATCAGTCCGAAAATCAGCGTTCCGACATAGCCGCTCCCCGTTACCAAGCCGCCCAGCGCATAGATCCCACCCTGTACCGTCGGCCAAATGAAATATAAAACAATTCCAACAAACATATAAACCACAGTGGAGATGATCGGGATAAACCTGCTTCCGCCAAAAAACGATAGCGCATTGGGAAGCGCGATCTTATAAAAGCGGTTATTTAACGCGGCTACGCCAAGCCCCACGATGATGCCGCCGAATACGCCCATCTGCAGCGTCGCAATCCCGCAGGAAGAGGCGATCGTCCCCTCCAATACGTTTTCAGCGATCTGTCCGTCCTCCAATATCTGCCCGCTAATCACCAGCATGGCATTGATCGCCGTATTCATTACAAAGTAAGCAATCGCCGCCGACAACGCCGCAACCTCTTTCTCCTTTTTTGCCATACCGATCGCCACGCCCACCGCGAAAATGATCGGCAGATTATCAAATACTGCGCTTCCTACCTTATTCATAATCACAAATAAGGCGTGCAGCAAGGTTCCGTTTCCCAGTATTTTCCCAAAGCCATACGTTGCAATGGTCGTCGCGTTTGTAAATGAGCTTCCGATACCCAGCAAAAGCCCTGCCACAGGAAGAATCGCGATCGGCAGCATAAAGCTTCTCCCGACACGCTGCAAAACTCCAAAAACTCTGTCCTTCATTCCGTTCTCTCCTTTTCCTTATATTTTGAACAACTTACATGGAGATAACGATAGCATGCCCTCTGTTTTCCTTTTTCATGCAGCAGACAGCGATTTCCGCCGTATGGACCTCATATTCCATTGCATGTATACTTTTCTTTTAAACCGCACATCCTATTCGCGAAAGGACGGTGTATACTATGTCAGACAAAAACAAACCCACAAATACAACAAAAATTCGAATGACGACGGGAACATCCGCAAAACAGACCTCCATCTCTTTTCAAGTGACACCCGAAACGGGCGTCACTTTTATACTGCCCCGCCGCCGGCAGTTGAAAAAATCGTTAGAGAGCTGATAAATTCAAAGCTTCTAACGATTTTTTGTCTTCTAAACGGAAGCCGTTCCGGGCATGGATCCGCCATCTTCTGTACCCGGTACGGGACGGACGGCTGGTATGCGGGGATCCATGCGGATCCGTAACAGGACGACTCATCGCTGGCGCTATCATTTCCGGATCTGGTCGATACCATGATAAAATTTCTCACCTGAATGCGCTGTCTGCGTCAAAGACGTCTGCTGTGATATTTCCGTTTTTGCGAAAGCAGAAACAGAGCTGCCAGTCCGCCGCAGGATATTATCAGCAAAACGCCCCACAGCATGATATTGCTGCTGTCCCCGGTCTGTGCGTTTGTGGCCTGGCCAGATGTAGCTGCGTTGGACGACGTTGTATCGGACGCCGTTGTGTCGGACTCAGTTGTGTCGGACTCAGTTGTACCGGTTGTAGTGGTGTCCGTTGCCGCAATCACCGTATCCGCTTTTGTGATCTCCTCAGTCAGAGCTTC
>CAZAQD010000002.1:0-21181 GCA_964487425.1 uncultured Marvinbryantia sp.
TATCCGCCAGCATCTGCGTGGGATGGTATTCATTTGTCAGCCCATTCCATACCGGCACGCCTGCGTGAAGCGCCAGCTCCTCCACAATTTCCTGTCCGAAGCCCCGGTACTCAATCCCTTCAAACATACCGCCGAGTACTTTCGCCGTATCTTCGATGCTCTCCTTTTTTCCAATCTGGGAACTCTTAGGATCCAGATAAGTGGTTCCCATTCCCAGGTCATGAGCCGCCACTTCAAAAGCGCAGCGGGTTCGCGTACTTGTTTTTTCAAAAATCAAAGCCACATTCTTTCCCCGCAGCGTATCTACGGGAATTCCCTGTTTTTTCTTTTTCTTCAATTCTGCCGACAACTCCAGGAGATAGGAAATCTCCTCCTGCGTAAAATCCTTTAAAGTCAAAAAGTGTTTTCCTTTTAAATTCACCATGATGTCCTCCCCTTGAATGCTCCTCTTTCCTAAGATTTTGCGATCTCTGCCGCCGCCTGGACCAAAGACGCCATATTCTGCATCTCAGACGGAATGATAATTTTCGTCGCCTGTCCGTCAGCCACCTTCGTCATTGCCTCAAAGCTCTTCAGCGCCAGTACATTGGCATCTGCCCCTGCTTCCTTTAAGAAACGGATACCGTCTGCATTTGCCTGCTGTACCTTGAGGATCGCTTCCGCCTGGCCTTCCGCCTCGCGGATCATCTTCTCCTTCTGTGCCTCCGCACGCAGGATCGCCGCCTGCTTCTCTGCTTCCGCATCCAGAATAATGGACTCCTTTTTTCCTTCCGCAATCAGGATTGCCGACTTCTTCTCACCTTCTGCCACCAGAATCGTCTCACGCCTTTCGCGCTCCGCCTTCATCTGCTTTTCCATCGCTTCCTGAATCGCCGCCGGCGGAATGATGTTTTTCAGTTCCACACGGTTAACCTTAATTCCCCACGGATCTGTCGCGATATCCAGAGATGCCCGCATCTTTGTATTAATGACCTCTCTTGAAGTCAACGTCTCATCCAGCTCCATGTCGCCGATAATGTTACGGAGAGTCGTCGCTGTCAGGTTCTCAATTGCCATGATCGGGTTCTCCACGCCATACGCATACAGCTTCGGATCTGTAATCTGGAAAAATACCACGGTATCAATACGCATGGTAACATTATCCTTCGTAATCACCGGCTGCGGGGCAAAGTCTACTACCTGTTCCTTTAACAGTACTCTCTTCGCCACCCTGTCTATGATCGGCACCTTAAAATGTACGCCAACGCTCCAGGTTCCCTGGTAACCGCCCAGACGTTCAATCACCATCGCCTGTGCCTGCGGTACGATCTTCACACAGGAAGCCAGTACCAGCAAAATAATAATAGCAAGTGTAATAATTGTTCCAACCTGCATTCCCTGCATCTGTAACACCTCTTTCATAGTTTTTTCTCCTTTACAATGACCTTCACGCCTTCTACAGACTGTATCTCTACCATCGTTCCCGCCACGATCGTTACCCCTTCCTCAGCGGAACGTGCCATCCAGTCCATGCCTTTGACTTTCACCTGTCCAATGCCCTGCTGATTGTCAATTGGCTCCGTGACGATCGCTGTTTCTCCTATGATCTCATCCACATTCGTCTTTACTCTGTCCTTATTGACATACCGCACTGCAAATGGGCGGGTAAACAGTAACAACAGAAAAGAAACGGCAAGAAACGCGATCAGCTGTATCCAGATATTTCCGCCCAGAAGGTTTACGACCATGCCGGCAATCGCCCCGCCTGCAAACCATATGGTCGTCAGCCCCAGCGTTATAATCTCAATCACTAACAGGATCGCGAAGGCTATCAGCCAATGAACCGGTTCCACTGTCATAATGTTCCCCCCTTCGCTTTGCTAAATTATATCGTATTTAGTATAACCCATAATTCTCATTTTGTATAGAAAAAAGAATCCCGCAAACACAGGATTCTTTCACTTGCTTATTTTTTGAAAACCAACTGCTGTTCGTCATGTTTTCATGTTCCTTTCCTGAATTTTTGACATGAAAAAAGCCGTCCATTTCTGAACGGCAGGAAATAGAAAAGGAACGCTTTTTGTATGCGTTCCATAATCTAATACGCTATTAAATTTTTAGTGTGTTTTAATAGAACTGGTGATCCCCGATCTGGATTCCTTTCCCGCTTCCTGCATTGAAGTACAGGCAACCCGGAACGCTTCCTTCTCCGTTCATCGCCGCCAGCGCTGCGTCATAGCATTCGCTCGGCGCGCTGCCGATCACCTGGTCCAGCCAACCGGAGGATGCCGGTGTAAACTGTCCGCTCTCATAGATAACATCATGAATCGTATTGGCAAAAGAGCCGCTCGCCACACGGTTCATAACAACCTGTCCTACGGCAATCATACCTTCCATACTCTGGTTCCCCGCCTCACAGTAAATCAAAGCTGCGAGCAAATCAAGGTCAGAACTGCTTGCCGCCGCAGAAGTGGAAGTGTCTTCCTGCACCTCGGTCTCAGGATCAATATATTCATCCCCTGTTATCCCGTCATTCTCATCGGTCTCTGTACTCTCTGTCTCTGCGACATACTCTGTCTCGCTTATGTACGCCGTATCGTCTGTATATGCTGCCGTATCCGCAGCGGAACTCTCTTCCGTATAAGAAGCGTCGTATACTGCCTCCGTCTCATAAGTATCCGTATATTCGGTATAGCTGTCATCCTGCACGGCATAAACACTGTCTTCATAGTAAGCGCTGTCTTCATAATACGTATTGTCCGTATAAACCGGCTCCTCTGCATAATAAGAAGGCGCTGCTTCCGTATATGCCGCCCCGTCCGTGCTATCCTGCACTACCGGCGCCACATATTCCTCTGTTGAAACTGCAGTATCCAATACCAGCGTCATATCCACATCTTCTGCCGCCACATAAGCCTTGTCGCCGTTTTGCAGTTGGATCTCTACCCAGTCCTGCGTACTTCCCAATACTTCAAAGCCTTCTCCTTCTTTCAATGTCCCGATAATCGTGGATGTGTCCTCATAATCTGCAAAAACTTTGACATCATCCCAGGAAGCAACCGCCCCCTGAACTCCGTAGACAGACTTCAACTCTTCCGCTTTATCGCCAAACGCAAGATAATCTGTCTTTACGAAGCCTGTCACATTGCCGGAACGCACCTGTGTCCATTCTTCGTTCATACTCTCTACGATTACACCTGCCGCACTTGGCAGATAGCCGACAACGGTACCGTCTGCGGTCGCGCTGCTTCGGATCAGAAGCTCGCTTGACACATTTGCCACAGCTATATTCTTGCCGCCGCATTTATTATTCTCAGCCGCAGTTGCCGCCATCACCCCGCCAGACATCACCATCGATAATGTCAAACCGGTAACCATACACAATGCTGCTTTTTGTCTTCTCTTCATTACAACCTCCTGAATAATATTACAGAACGTATAAATTACTTTTCTGTAACATTTATTACAAAATTATTAACTTTGTTACATTCACATTGTACAACAGTTAAATTTCTTTGTCAACAGGAAGTTTTTTGTAGTGATTGTGAACGCTGCCTTCTCGTCTCGAACATCAAAACTGCCGCCGCCACCGCCGCATTTAAGGACTCCAGTTGTCCGGACATGGATATTTTAATGCAGGCATCCGCCTGCTCAGACAGCTCCTTTGTCAGTCCATTGCCCTCATTGCCGATCAGAAACGCCGTCCCGCCCGTATAATTCTCCAGATAATATTCCCTGCTTCCCTGAAGATGGGCGGCATAGGTGCAAACTCCCCGTTTTTTCAGGGTGCGCATCGTTTCATTGATATCCGGCGCATAGAGAAAGGGCAGCCGGTAAAGGGACCCCATAGTAGAACGAACCGTCTTGGGATTATAGATATCCACGGTATCACGGCTCATAATGATACCGGTCGCCCCGGCTCCCTCCGCCGTACGGAAAATGGTTCCCAGGTTACCCGGATCCTGCAGATTCTCAAGTACCAGCAAAAGAGGATTTCTGATATTCAGCATCTCCTCCAGCGTATACTCCCGCTGTTTTACTACACATAAGATTCCCTGGGGCGTCTTCGTATCGGATACCGTCTCAAATACCCTGTCCGCTATGACCTCCACCGGAGCATCCTTTAACATTTCCCTGTTTTCGCCTTTTTCAAAAAAGCTTTCGGAAACATAGGTCTGCACCAATTGCTCCTTTGGCGCTTCCAGGTACATTTTACGCCCTTCCACAACAAAAACCCGCTGTTCCCGGCGGGCTTTTGGCTTCTTAATCAATTGATGTAAATTTTTAATCTGTTTATTTGAAGTACTATTTATCATACAGACAACGCGTGTGCGACCTCCCACATATATTCCGGTAAATCCTTCTGCATATTCAGCGCCTCATCGATGTCAAAATCCGTAAAGTCCCCGTGACGGTAACCCACCACGCGGTTTGTCTTTCCCGCGCACAGCAGATCCACCGCATAAGCGCCCATCATGGAGGCATAAACACGGTCCTTGCAGGTCGGGCTGCCGCCTCTTTGCATATGCCCGAGGATCGTTGCCCTTGTCTCTACGCCGGTAGCCGCCTGAATACGCCGCGCCATAGAGGTGGAGTGCCCGATTCCCTCCGCATTGACAATAATATGATGCTTCTTTCCGCGCTTTCTGTTGCTGATAATATTGTTAATCAGCTTCTGCTCGTCATAGTCATATTTCTCCGGCACCAGAATATCCTCTGCCCCATTGGCAATCCCGCAATACAGGGCGATATAGCCCGCATGCCTTCCCATAACCTCAATGATGCTGCAACGTTCATGAGAGGTAGAGGTATCGCGCACCTTATCAATGGCGGCCATCGCCGTATTGATCGCCGTGTCAAAGCCAATTGTATACTCTGTACAGGCAATATCCAGGTCAATCGTTCCGGGAACGCCAATCGTATTGATGCCCAGCGCCGCCAGCTTCTGCGCGCCGGCAAAGGAACCGTCCCCACCGATCACCACCAGTCCGTCGATCCCATGCTTCTTACAGATCTCCGCTCCCTGCTTCTGCCCTTCCTCCGTACGGAACTCCGAGCAGCGTGCGGTTCCGAGAATGGTACCTCCCCTGGAAATCGTATCGGAAACGTCTCTTGCCGTGATATCTTTTATCTCTTCATTCAGAAGTCCGCTGTAGCCTCTGTAAATGCCTTTTACATTTTTCCCATTATAAATCGCTTTTCTGACTACCGCACGGATTGCCGCGTTCATGCCCGACGCATCGCCGCCGCTTGTCAACACGCCAATCGTCTTGATTTCTTTTGCCATGGATCTACCTCCTCAGGGATTCATCATTGTCTATAGTGTAATGCATTTCTATCCTATTTTCAAATAGTTTTTACGTTTTGCGCGCCAAATCTATCCATCAGCCTGTGAATCAGCGCTTCATCCGCCTGCACTCTCCAGTTTTCCGAAAGGCGCTTGATTGCTTTCGGGGAACGCACATAAATCACCACCGCGTCTTTTCCGTCCGATTCCCTCAAAATGTCATACATTTCTTTTTCCTGGCGAGCATAGCTCTCCTTATCCGGGAACTGTATCCATACTTCGCGCGTGATATCCTCAAATTTACTGATTTTCTCGCAGATCAGCTTACTCGCCTTGTCCTCTTCCGCAGAAACCCTGCCGGTAATAAATACCTTCTCATCCTCATTGAGCAAAGTACGGTTTTTCTCATAATCTCTCGGGAACACCACGACCTCCACATTCCCTACCAGGTCCTCCAGCGTAAGGAACGCCATTGTCTTATTGTTTCTCGTGTATTTTATGGTCTTTCCGGTAATTATACCGCCTACCGTCGCCTTTGTGCCGTCCTTTACTTTGGACTCCCCTGTCTCTTCGTCCAGCGCAAAATCCGATGTCACATTGGAAATCCGTTTTCTCCAGACGCCTTCATACTTTTCCAGCGGATGCCCGCTGATATAGAAGCCCAACACTTCCTTCTCAAACGCCAGAAGCTGCTCCTTATCGTACTCCTCCACATCGGGAAGGCTGACCTCATATTCCCGCTTCTCCTCCTCGCCCACAAAATCAAAGAGGCTGAGCTGCCCTGTCATGGAATTCTTTTTCTCCTGGCTGACCGAATCCATCAACTGAATATAAATACTCATAAACTGGCGGCGGTTTCCTCCCAGGCTGTCCATCGCCCCGGATTTGATAAAGCTCTCGACCGTCCTCTTGTTTACTTCCTTCCCCGACAGCCGCTCCACAAAATTTTTAAGGGAAGTATAGCGGCCGTTTTTCTCCCTTTCCTCGACAATCGCCGCTATTACCGGTCTGCCGATGCTCTTGATTGCAGACAACCCGTAGCGGATCTTATTGCCGTCCACGGAAAACCCGCTCTCTCCCAGATTGATGTCCGGCGGCAGGATCTCGATCCCCATCTGCCGACAGGTCATATTATATTCCGCCACCTTCGAGGGGTTATCGATGACGGAGGTCATCAGCGCCGCCATAAATTCCACCGGATAATAATATTTCAAGTATGCTGTCTGGTAGGAAACCACAGCGTACGCCGCCGCATGGGATTTATTAAAGGCATACTTGGCAAAGTCGATCATCTCATCATAGATCTTGTTGGCAATCTTCTCTGAAATCCCGTTCTTAATACAGCCCGGAACGCCTTCCTCCTCATTGCCATAGACAAAATTCTGCCGCTCCTTCTCCATGACTGCCGCCTTTTTCTTGGACATCGCGCGGCGCAGCAGGTCGCTTCTTCCCAGTGTATAGCCCGCCAGGTCACGCACGATCTGCATTACCTGCTCCTGATAGACGATACAGCCGTAAGTCGGCTCCAGGATCGGCTCTAACTGCGGGCAGTCATAGGTGATGCTCTGCGCATTATTTTTCCCCTTAATATACTGGGGAATAAAATCCATCGGACCCGGACGGTAAAGGGCGATTCCCGCTATAATATCCTCCAGGCTCTGGGGTTTTAACTCCTTCATGAAATTTTTCATGCCGGCGCTTTCCAGCTGAAACACACCGTCTGTCCTGCCGGTTCCCAGCGACTGCAGAACCTTCGCGTCATTATAATCGATGTGGTCGATGTCCAGGGTCGCACCCGTACTTTTTTCCGCAAATTTCACCGCATTCTGAATGACGGTCAGCGTACGCAGCCCCAGAAAGTCCATTTTCAGCAAGCCGAGCTCTTCCAGTGTCGTCATCGTAAACTGCGTCGTCACGGCACCGTCGGCGCCAAGCGACAGCGGCACATACTCGTCCGCCGCCTTCTGGCAGATCACAACGCCCGCCGCATGCGTGGAGGTATGGCGCGGCAGCCCCTCCAGGCGCCTTGACATATCAATCAGCTTCTTTGTCTGGGGATCCCCCTCATAAAGGCTGCGCAGCTCGCTGTTTGCCTTTAACGCCTTATCGATGGTAATATTCGGCTCCTGAGGAATCATCTTGGCAATCGTATCCACCTGGGCGTAGGGAATATCCATTACCCTTCCCACATCGCGGATTACATTTCTCGCCGCCATCGTTCCGAAGGTGACGATCTGTACCACCTTTTCTTTCCCGTATTTGCGCACTACATAGTCAATGACTTCCTGCCTTCTTTCAAAGCAGAAATCAATATCAATATCCGGCATGGACACACGCTCGGGATTCAGGAAACGCTCAAACAGCAGATTGTACTTGATCGGGTCGAGCCTGGTGATCCCCAGCGTATAGGAAACCAGGCTTCCCGCTGCCGAACCGCGCCCCGGACCTACCATGATCTCATGATCTCTGGCATAGCGGATAAAATCCCAAACAATCAGAAAATAATCCACATAACCCATATTTTTAATGATACCCAGCTCGTAATTCAGCCGTCCCTCCAGCTCCTTCGCTTTTTCCTGCGGATAGCGCTCTCCAAGCCCCTCATAACAAAGCTTATTCAGATATTCCCATGAGGTATAACCCTCAGGCACATCAAATTTGGGCAGCTTTGTCACGCCGAATTCAATCTCCACATGGCAGCGCTGTGCGATCTTATACGTATTCTCCAGTGCCTGCAGAGCATAGGGAAACCTCTGCGCCATCTCCTCGGGAGATTTCACATAATACTGTCCGCCCTCATAGCGCATGCGGTCCTCATCATCCAGCTTCTTGCCGGTCTGGATGCAGAGCAGAATATCATGGGAATCCGCGTCTTTCGCGTACGTATAATGTACGTCGTTCGTCGCCACCAGCTCAATTCCCGTCTCACGGCTCATTTTTACCAGTTGCTGGTTTACCATCTGCTGCTGGGAGAGCCCATGATCCTGCAATTCCAGGAAGAAATTTCCCTCGCCAAAGATTTCCTGATACCGAAGCGCCGCCTTCTTTCCTTCCTCATAAAGCCCGCGCGCCACATACTTCTGCACTTCGCCCGCGAGGCAGGCGCTTAAGGCAATGATTCCCTCATGATACTTTTCCAGCGTCTCTTTATCCACACGCGGTTTATAATAATATCCCTCTACAAAGCCAACGGAAACAATCTTCATCAGGTTGCTGTAGCCGACGTTATTCTCTGCCAGCAGCACCAGATGGTAATAACGGTCGTCACCGCCGGAAACCTCCCTGTCAAATCTGGAATTGGGCGCGACATATACTTCACAGCCGAGGATCGGGCGGATTCCCGCCGCCTTTGCCGCACGGTAAAAATCGATCACGCCGAACATCACTCCGTGATCCGTGATCGCCGCACTGTCCATTCCCAATTCTTTTACTCTCTCCACATACTCTTTTATCTTATTGGAACCATCTAAAAGACTGTATTCCGTATGCACATGCAAATGTGTAAAATTCAAAGCCGCACCTCATTTTCTGCTATTACGCTGCGTAAAAGCGCATTCTTTCCTATTATTATAAAAAGCCATCATAAAATGCCGATACCCATAGTATAGCATTTTATGATGGCCTTTTCACTATCTTTTTCTAATTAACCGTTAATCATAAAGGAAAGTAATTTATCAACGTCATCCTTCTCATGCGCGATAATCTCAAGCTCCGGGATCTCACCGTTTGAGAAAATGTTTGCCAGGGAAACATACTGGCATAATTTTGATTTCAGGTTCAGCCTGTCGCCCTCACCTGTCACTAATTCTACTTTCCCCTTGCAGGAATCTACTACTTCAAAAAACTTCTTAACGTCTGTAATATTCTGAACTTTCATGCTTATTCTCCTTTCAAATCTCACTAACACTGCACTGGTCGACACCCTAAATATAGTCCATCGGGGATGTTTTGGCAAGGCTTTTTGGCAGTTTCTCCCTATTTTACAGAACACACATTCGTATCCGTCTCTATTTTGTAGCTATTGCCTCAATTTCCAACTGGACATCTTTCGGCAAACGTGCAACTTCCACACAGGAGCGTGCCGGAAATGCGCCTTTAAAATACCCGGCATAGATCTCGTTGATCGTGCCAAAAGCGTCCATTTCCTTAATAAATACCGTTGTTTTTACTACATTCTCCATAGAAGTGCCCGCCGCTTCAAGCAGTGCCGCCAGATTGGATAACGCCTGTTTTGCCTGCGCTTCCACGCCTGCCGGTATCTCCCCTGTCGCCGGATTTACCGGGATTACCCCTGATGTGTATACCATTCCGTTCACTTCGATCGCCTGTGAGTACGGTCCGATCGCCGCCGGCGTCTTATCTGTGCTGATTACTTTTTTCATTTTGTTTTCCTCCTTTATTTGATTTTACGGATCGAGCGCTCTGTGATCTCAATACGCCCTTCCTTCAATAGCTTACCGACCCCTCGCTTAAACGCATTCTTGCTAAACCCGAACTCCCGCTTAATCACCTCCGGCGATGCCTTATCGTTAAAGGGGAGCACACCGGAAAACTCCTCAATCACCTGCATAATCTCTTCCGCATCCTTATCCATCTGCAGATACGCCTTCTCCCTGGTGTCCAGGTCCAGCTTACCGTCGCCCTTCACATTCGTGATCCTTGCTTCCACCTTGTCGCCAATCTGATATTTTCCCGCTGCATCCCGCTTGGGGATCATTGCCGAATACTGATTGTCCACTGCCACAAATACGCCGAATTCCTCGCTGACCTCATAGACGGTTCCCGTTACGTGATCCTCCTTCTGATAAGGAGAATCCGTGCGCAAAAATTCATAAACCTTCATCGTCGCACACAATCTGCTGCTTTTATCAACGTAAAGCGCCACCAGGCATTCCTCCTGCGGGCGCACTTTTTTTGTCTGCTGTTTATAAGGCAAGAAAAGATCCTTTTCTAATCCCCAATCCAGAAAAGCGCCGATCTTCGTCACTTCCTTTACCCTAAGCACAGCCAACTCGCCAAGCTGAAATTTCGGTTCCCTGACCGTCGAGATCAGCCGGTCTTTCGAATCCTTGTATAAAAATACCTCCAATTCGTCGCCAGCCTCCGCCCCCGCCGGCACCTCTTTTTTCGGCAGCAGAACCCTCTCATCTAAATTCCCTTCCTCTGCAAGATACACTCCGAATTCCACTTTTCTGACTATTACCAGCCTCTGTTTTTTCCCTAATTCTAACATTTCTTTTCCCCCTGCTCCACGGTAATCCTACAAAACCTCTTCCCTCTTGCCGGTAAATTCTATGACCGCAAACGGCTTTTCTTCCTCATCACACAGGCTCACGGTGCAGATGCCGTCCTTCTCATGCACCAACGGCACGATCGTATCATGCAGCACAGCGGATTTTTTATATTCAACCCGTACCTGGCGAACCTTATCATTCAATGGCAAATATTCCTCCGCCATAGAAATATACTGCCCATTATTCACATGATGGTTTGTATCCAGGTTGCTCTTCATCACAGTGAAGCTTTCATAGCGCCTGCTTCCGTCCGGCACCGGAATCTTCCGCGACGTCTTTTCCATCGGAAGCGCCTCTTCCATCCGATAAGCTGCCAGAAGATCTGGTTCTACCCTCACCGGATGCCCCGTTTTTACATCCAGATAGATCCACATGGAATTCGCATAAGCGAGCGTCTCCCCATCTCCATCCAGCATACGGAAATTACGCTCCCCGTAAAAGCCCCGGAAATGATACGGCCAGGTTTCCACCGTCACCTCTTCTCCCAGGTTCGGGAAACGATTGAACACAATATGCCAGTATGCCAGAAGCCACGCCCTTCCCTTCTTCGACATGGCGTCCAGCCCTACCCCCAGTTCCTCCGACTGAAACGTACTGCAGTCCTGAAAATAATCGATCACACCGGGAATCGTAAGTTTTCTGTCCTCCCCCACCTCACTGTAGCGGATACGGCTTTTAAATTGATATGGCATAACACATTCTCCTAATCTGAAACAAACCTTTCCTTCCTGCATTGAAAAAACGAGCTGCCTTCCGGCAACTCGTCTAAAGCTGGGCTACAAGGATTCGAACCTTGAAATGACGGAGTCAGAGTCCGTTGCCTTACCGTTTGGCGATAGCCCAATGTCACAACACGACATATTATAGAACAAGTTCCAAATAAATGCAAGTACTTTTTTAAAATTTTTTAAACTTTTACTACAATTCTGCCATCCTGTCGTGAGCAGGTCAGATATCCCTGTGCATCTCCTGCAAAAGCTTCTTCTTAATATCATATAGCTTATCGGAAAGATCCACATACATCTCATGCGGATTTACCAGACGCCTGGTTTCCTCCCAGAGTGTATCCAGTTCCTGTGTACAATAATCACGGATCTCCATTACACCCGGCGACGTATAGACACATTCGCCCTGCTTAAATATCGGAACTAAGAGCTCCCTCATCTCATAGGTGTCCCCTTTAAGCTTGGTGTGCTTCCATGTCTCCAGCGGATCAAATATTGTCATGTCAAAGGATTCGTCAAAGCGCTCACCTACCAGACAGATCAAATCCGCCTTTATCTTATGGGCGCCCTTCTCATAAATACGGTAGATCGTCTTGTTGCCAGGGTTCGTTATCTTTTCCGTGTTATCCGATAATTTGATTTTCGGCAGGAAGCTGCCATCCTCAGCCTGCACAGCCGCCAGCTTGTATACTCCGCCAAACGCAGGGTTATCCTTACAGGTAATCATATTGGTTCCAACGCCCCAGGAAGTGATCTTACAGCCCTGCGTTTTCAGGCTGTCAATCAGATATTCGTCCAGGTCGCTGGAGGCAGAAATAAACGCGTCGTCAAAACCTGCCGCGTCCAGCATTTTTCGCGCCTGCTTGGACATATACGCCAGGTCGCCGCTATCCAAACGGATGCCGTAATTTTTAAGCTCTATTCCCGCTTCCCGCATCTCTTTAAACACGCGGATGGCATTGGGCACACCGGATTTTAACGTGTCATAAGTGTCAACCAGAAGGCAGCAGGCATTGGGATAAAGCTCGGAATACGCCTTGAAGGCGCTGTACTCATCCGGAAAGCTCATAATCCAGCTATGCGCATGGGTTCCCTTTACCGGTACGTCAAAAAGCTGTCCCGCCAGGACATTCGAGGTGCCGATACACCCTCCGATCATCGCCGCCCTTGCGCCGTAAACGCCCGCATCCGGCCCCTGTGCGCGGCGAAGCCCGAATTCCATGATTCCGTCCCCTTTCGCGGCATATACCACACGGGCGGCTTTGGTAGCAATCAGGCTCTGATGATTTAAGATCGTCAGGATCGCCGTTTCCACAAACTGCGCCTCCATGATCGGCGCAATCACCTTCAAAAGCGGTTCCCTCGGGAATACCACCGTGCCCTCCGGGATCGCGTAAATGTCGCCGCTAAAGCGGAAGCTGCGCAGATACTCCAGAAAATCTTCCTCAAAAATGCCAAGTGAGGCAAGATATTGCACGTCCTCGTCCGTAAATCTGAGATTTTTAATATAATCGATCACCTGCTCCAGCCCGGCTGCTATGGCATAACCGTTCCCGCTGGGATTCGTCCGGTAAAACATATCAAAAACAACCACATCATTGCAATGGTTCTTAAAATACCCCTGCATCATCGTAAGCTCATATAAATCCGTCAATAAGCTGATGTTCATTGTGCTCATATTCATTTCTCCTTTAGAAAATATATTAACGCTAATTATACCTTATATCCCTGAAAAATGTTAGCCCTTTTTTTCATTTTCTCCCTCATAATCCCCGGTCAGGCGAAGTACATCTTCTATTTCTTCGATTTCCATATCCAGAATGATTGCCAGCTCGCCAACCGTAAATTTGCTTTCCGTCCCGTCCTCGCCCTCAGACAGGTCCCGCACAGCGCTTTCCAGATTCTCCACCTTTGCCACCAGGCAGTCATCCTCAAAATCTCTGCGCACCTGTTCCTCTAAAACCTTACGAATTCCTTTTCTGATTTCCTCTCTCAGCCACGCATCGTCCTTTTCGCACGGTTCTTCCTTCTCCAACGCCACCAGCATGCCAATATTTGCTTCCTGAATCAGATCTGCCAGTATCATCTCCTGTCCGTGCATGGACGCCGCAATATCCGCTGCCACCTCCAGGTAACAGGCTGCCAGCTCTTCTTTTGCGTCCTTTTCCCCTGCCGCCAGCCTTGCGAACAGCCGCTTCGCCGCCTCTTTATCATATTTTGCCGGCAAAGACGCTTTATATTCTCTTAGATACGCTCTTTCCTCTGATGTCAGCTCTGCGCTTTTCTCTTCTTTGGGGCTTACGCCCTCTCCATCGAAATCCTCCAGCCCTTCAATCGCAATGCCCTGCACCTTCAAATACTTCAAGATCTGCAAAAGCTGTTCCCTGTCTGGATTCAGCCCGGTAAAAAATTCTTTTACCTGTTCTCCCGTCAGTATCCCGGCATTCTCAGATGCCAGCTCTTTAATCTCATTTAATTTATCCTGAAATGTGCGAATGTCCATCATCATCCCAAATCCTCCGGTTTTCCTTTGCATTTGTGCACATTATAATACACCCTTCCCCATTTGAAAAGCCCTCCGCTATCCGCGAAAGGCTTATTTTATCAAATTACTGTATACTCTTTTTCGATTCCGTGCCTAACGTCTTATAGGTGCCGCGGATGATGACAGCGGCAATAATAAAGGTCAGGATATCGGATACCGGCATGGAATAAAGCACGCCGTCCAGTCCGAAGAATACCGGAAGCAGCAGAGCGAAGCCGACACCAAAGATAACCTCCCTTATCAGAGAAATCACGGTAGATGCCGCAGCCTTTCCCAGCGCCTGCAGATAAATGAACGTACCCTTGTTTACCGTTGCCAGAATCATCATACACAGATAAATACGGAAGCATTTCAGCGCATACTGCGTGTAATAAACGCTCTCATTCGCCGCGCCGAAGATACCGATCAACTGTCTTGGCAAAAGCTCGACAATCAGCAATGCCACAAGCCCTACCGCTGCTTCCGCACCCAGCAGGTACGTAAACAGCTTTCTTGCACGGTCTTTCCTTCCGGCTCCCATATTATACCCCACAACCGGGATACATCCGGCAGCCAGTCCAACTGAAACAGAAATTACGATCTGGAAGAATTTCATAACAATTCCCAAAACCGCCATCGGAATCTGCGCATACTCTGTCTGTCCGAAAATCGGATCAAGCGCGCCGTATTTCAGGGTCATGTTCTGGATCGCCGCCATCGCCGCTACCAGAGAAACCTGAGACAGGAAGCTGGTAATACCCAGTGCCAGGAATCTCTTCATCAATCTGCCCCAGAAGCCAAAATCCTCTTTACCGATTTTGATTGCCTTCATATGGCGCAGATACCAGATTGCCAGAGCTGCGGTCAGCACCTGTCCTGCCACGGTCGCTACCGCCGCTCCCATCATGCCCCATTTAAATATGAAAATAAAGATCGGGTCAAGAATAATGTTAACTACTGCGCCGGCAACCGTGGATATCATGGCAAACTTCGGGCTTCCGTCTGAACGGATAATCGGATTCAGTGCCTGTCCGAACATATAAAACGGCACGCCAAGAGAGATATAAAAGAAATACTCTTTGGCATTTTTAAAGGTTTCCTCGTTTACTCTTCCGCCGAACATCGTCAGGATCTGTTCCTGAAAGATCAGATAAATAGCGGTCAGAACCACACTGCTGATGATGCAGAGCAGGATCGCATTGCCGATACTTTTGCGCGCATCGTCCTTTTTATTGGCTCCCAGGCTCAGGCTTACAAAAGCGCAGCAGCCGTCGCCGATCATAACCGCGATCGCCAGGGCGACTACCGTAAGCGGAAATACTACCGTATTGGCTGCGTTTCCATAAGAGCCAAGATAGCTGGCATTTGCAATAAAAATCTGGTCAACAATATTATAAAGCGCCGCTACCAGAAGCGAAATAATACAGGGAATGGCATATTTTCTCATCAATACGCCTACTGGTTCCGTTTCCAGAAATGTGTTTGATTTTTGTTCCATTATCGTTTACCTCCAACCTAAAAAAATAACATAAAGAAAGCGTGTAATCCAAGCAGCCTCCTGCTTATAGATTACACGCATTTTGTTCATGCCGGACTTACATCTATCTGGATCAACATCTTGCTCCACATGGCATTATAACAAATCTTTTTGAAATTTGTAAACATTTTTTTCATGAATTGAAGCGGTTAATTTCTGTCGGCCTGCCCTCCAAAACACTTCAGCCACTCCTCCATCTGTGCGATTCCTTTCGTCTGCGAGTTGTAAATCGCTTCCAGGACAGGACGAAGCTCCGGGCAGATATTACACCGCAATGTGAATGCCGCCATTTCTACTGCGCCTCTGTGATGCGGAATCATTTCCCACATAAAATTACAGTTAATCTCGTTGACGAAACGGGCGTGCTCCATTTTTTGAAACATCGTCTGCATAATTTGTTCCATTTTTTTCTGATAGATACAAATCTCCTGGCGCGAATTCCGAAACTGTCCGCACCTGCACAGAATCTTTTCCATATTTTCAATGCTTTTTGTCTGCCCGCTCACAATTTGCTGCGCAATATCCTGCACCTGAAGATTCGTAGTAAACCGCAGTATATTTTCAGACATCTGGGTCGCCGCGCGATGGTGCGGAATCATCTGTACAATAAAATTATCAGAAAGACTACTTCCCAGTTCTGCCTCTGTCATTTCTTTTTTCATTGTCTGCAAAATACACCGATACGTCTCCAGATAATCCTTTGTCACATTGCTGAGCCTGCATGTATCATCCATTTTCTGCCTCCCGCTGTTTTCACAAAATTCTCCACTGCATAAGAACCGGCATGGGACTGCTCATCCCTGCCGGTTCGGCTGTGCTTTCCTATATTATATGTTTCTTTTCTGAAAATGCTTATTTCTGCCGCGTATACTAATCCAGATAGCTTCCCACCGGAGACGTGTTGTATTGTTTCTTGATCTCAATGATAACAGAGCCGTCTTCCTGCTCTTCCTCAGAAAGAATCCTGTACTTTGCCCCGCTTCTCTCCAGATGATGCTTATACCTTGTTACCTCTTCCCTCACTGCTTTTACGGCATACTCATGGTCAAAATCTTCCTTCAGCATAAAATGCAAAGTCTGTGTGATGCACGCCGCTTTTACTCTTTTCATAAATGTTACCTTCCTTTCTATGATACATTTATTTTATCACAGCAAAATTTTTAATGTAAGAATTTTTTCCTGATTCCAGGATGCAAATCTCCGTTGAAATCCTTCTGCAAATACACTAAAATGGAAGTAATAAAATCATCCGGCAGACAGCCGGCAAAGGAGGTTTCTTATGGAACACGCAAATCCGCTTCTCTTTGGAAATGATACGACTCACAAATTCATTACAATCGGAGAGATTATGCTTCGCCTGACTCCCCCGAATTACGAAAAAATCCGCATGGCTACCAGCTTTGAGGCAAGCTATGGAGGCAGCGAAGCCAATATTGCCCTTTCTCTCGCCAATCTCGGCGTTGACAGTACCTTTTTCAGTGTGGTGCCGAACAACAGCCTCGGCAAAAGTGCAATCCGTATGCTGCGCAGCAATGATGTCCACTGTACCCCGGTCATTTTAAGCACGCCCGAACAGACTCCCACCCACAGGCTGGGAAGCTATTATCTGGAAGCCGGATACGGAATCCGCGCCAGTAAAGTGACCTATGACCGCAAAAACAGCGCGATCACAGAATTCGATTTCAGCACGGTTGATCTTGATAAGCTCTTAGACGGCTTTACCTGGCTTCATTTAAGCGGCATTACTCCGGCGCTGGCGCCCAATTGCCGTAAGCTGATTATGGACACCTTAAAAACCGCGAAGGAAAAAGGATTAACCGTTAGCTTTGACGGGAATTTCCGCAGCAAGCTCTGGAGCTGGGAGGAGGCACGTGATTTCTGCACGGAATGCCTGCCTTATGTCGATGTCCTGCTGGGTATCGAGCCTTACCACCTCTGGAAAGAGGAAAACGACCACAGCAAAGGCGATATCAAAGACGGGATTTCCCTTCAGCCAAGCTACGAACAGCAGGATGAAATCTTCCAGGCGTTTATCCAGCGTTATCCGAACCTGAAATGTATCGCCCGCCATGTACGCTATGCGCACAGCGGAAGCGAAAACAGCCTCAAGGCTTATATGTGGTACGAAGGGCATACCTTTGAAAGCCGCCTGTTCACCTTTAATATTCTGGATCGTGTCGGGGGCGGGGACGCTTTTGCCAGCGGGCTGATTTATGCCATGATGCATGGCTACAAGGCTATGGACACGATCAATTTTGCGGTGGCAAGCAGCGTAATCAAGCATACCATCCACGGCGACGCCAACATTACAGATGACGCTTCGACCATCCGCAATCTCATGAATATGAATTACGACATCAAACGTTAGGGGCAGCCTCTGTTTTGCTGTCGCCTCATGCAATATATAAAGCCGCCGCAACCATGTCCTTTGGGAACATGGCTGCGGCGACTTTTATGCAAATCTTCTCTTTACCGTATCGTACGCTGCTTTTTTACTTATTCTGCACCGTCGATTGCTACCCACTGCTCTTCAATTGCTGCGCATGTAGCATCTTTGTCTGCTGTACCTGCAATATAAGACTGCATTAACTCACCGAATACCTGATGCCAGCTATCTGTAGAATAGCATATGCCAAGAGGTGCGGAGCCATTTGCTTCTTCCAGAGCGCTGCCCTGTTTGATTACTTCAAATTCGCTCTCTTCTGTTGTCGTTACAGGAGGAACTACGCCAGCTACGTTTGTGAACCAGTCAATACCGTAGTCTGATGTATACCACCAGTTAACGAAATCCAGAGTTGCCTGCAGAGATTCAGACTCATTGTATACATGAAGAGCCTGGTCAGAACCGGAGATAACCTGGCACTGTGCCGGATCATCTGTTACCGGATAACCGTTGAAACCGATCTGGAGATCCGGATCAATTGCCAGAGAATCAGCCTCAATCCAAGCGCCCTGACCAATTACCATAGCTGCTTCGCCGCTGCCAAATGCTGCCAGCTCATTTTCCAGAGCAGTCTCAAGAGGTTTGTCATCGCCATACTGAACAGCCAGATCAATAAATTCAAAATAGTTATCATACAGTTCCGGATAATCCGCTACTTTTGCTTCGCCATTTTCGAATGCTGCTACCAGTTCTGCAACAGTAATGCCTGCATTGTCTGCTGCTGCTGCCAGATAGTGCTGCCATACATGTTTGAATACCCACCACTCGCTAAAGCCGGTTGTAAACGGTTTGTAGCCTGCGTCTGCAATTGCTTCGCATACTTCTTTCAGAGCATCCATTGTTGTCGGGAATTCCAATCCCAGTTCATCAAAGATTGCCTGGTTATAAACAACTCCGAAGTAGTTTCCTTTAATTGCCAGTCCATAGAGTCCGCCGCCCTCTTCTGTGGATTCCATTGCGGATGCTACAGACGGAAGCATTGTCCCTGCCAGTGCTTCATCAGCCAAGTCATAGGACCACTCGCGGTAAACGTCGATCTCTTTTCCTGATGTTGAGGAGAAGATATCCGGTACTTCGCCTGAATTCAATTTTGCTTTCAAAAGTGTCGGATAATCATTCTGGGTTGTCTCATAATTGATCGTTACATCCGGCGCTACCTCTTTGTAAGCATCGATCAGCTCTGTGATTGCATCTGCATATTCCGGTGAGCTGATGAACATATAAATTTCATTTTCATCTGCAGACGCTGTTACGCCAAGTCCTGCAAATGCGCTTGCAGCCATTGCTGTGCTGAGTACTACGCTGAGTAATTTCTTTTTCATGGTTTATTCCTCCTTTTCTTATTCTCGCCCTTGTCCATGAAATACAGGGAATTTATTTAACTGCGCGGTGTGCGCAGATTAAATCAACCTTTTACTGCTCCTGCCACTACACCCTCTACGATGTATTTCTGCAATAAGATAAAGATAATGATGGATGGCGTAACCGCCAGTACCATCGCGGTCATGGCGTAATGCCATTTCGTGTTCATCTGGCCTACGAAGGTATATGCCGCCAGAACCAGCGTCTTCGTTGTATTGCTGCTGTTTACCATCAAAAGGGGCAGCAGGAAGTCATTCCAGATCCACATGACATCCAGCACCAGCACCGTCACCGTTACAGATTTGAGCAGCGGAAAAATGATGCGGAAAAATGTGGTCGTTGTCGACGCGCCGTCGATCATCGCACTCTCATCCAGCTCCTTCGGGATCGTCTTCATAAAGTTAAAGAAGATAAAGGTCGCCATCGGAATACCGAAGCCCCAGTACTGCACGCCAAGCCCCAGCTTGCTGCCGGAGAGATGGATCACGTTCATCGCCTTCAGCAAAGTAATCATAATCGTCTGGAACGGGATCAGCATCGGTGTAATAATAATCAGATGGGCAATCCTTGTATAACGGTTTCTTCTGCGGTCCAGCATATAAGCCGCCGCTGAGCTGAACAGGATAATCCCCACCAGTCCTGTCACGGTAATCACTACGTTATTGCCAAACAATTTAAAATAAGCAATTTTGTGCACTACATAGGTATAATTTTCAAATTCCGGTTTGCTCGGAAGCGCAATCGCATCCCGCACGATCTCTCCAAATGGCTTAAATGAATTCATGAACATCAGATAAACCGGATAGATATAGATGACTGCCACTACCAGCAGGATAATCATAAACGCAACCTTTGATACTTTCTTTTTTGTCTTCACATTCATAAGATTATCCTCCTTCCTACAAATCTACTTCACGGCTGCTGAATGCCTTCAATACGATCTGTGTCACTACCAATACCACCAGGAAGTAAATAATCGATTCAGCCGATCCAAGCCCATAATTGTTATTCTGGAACGCTTCTTTGTAAATCTGCAGGGTAACGCTGTAGGTAGACGCTCCCGGACCGCCCTTTGTCAATGCCAGAATGATATCAAATACCTTCAGCCCATTGGTCAGGGACATAAAAACACAGGTTGTCATCGACGGTCCAAGCAGGGGCAGGGTCACTTTAAAGAAACGCTGCCTGCTGGTGGCTCCATCCACCGTTGCCGCTTCCAGTACATCCGACGGAACTGCCTGCAGACCGGCAATGTAAAGTACGATATAAAATCCCAGCGACTGCCACACACCTACCAGTGCAACCGAATAAAATGCCAGTTTGGGATCCCCCAGCCAGCTGAGATCCCAGACGCCCCAGCTTGTCAGATCTGCAAGCTTGGCAAAGCCCTGGGTAAAAATGAATTTCCAGATAAAGCCGACGATCGTCATACTCATGATGTAAGGAATAAAAAATACACCTCTGAGCAGATTCGCCGCCTTGAATTTCTTTGTCAGGCAAACTGCCAGGAAAAGTGCCAGTACATTAGAGAAAATGATAAATACCAACGTATATTTCCCCGTAAAAATCAAGGCATTGATAAAATCCTTGCTTTTACTGAAAATAGTTACAAAATTCTGGAGTCCGATAAATTCGGCATCCTTCGCGATTCCGTTCCATTCTGTCAGCGAATAATATCCGCTCATGACAAACGGTATGTACATCATTACCGTAACCAGGATAATCGCCGGAATAGTATACAGAACAGTCGTAAGTGCTTCTTTTCTTCTGCGCTTTGACTTCAGCATGAGCATCCTCCTCTTTCCTTGTTTTTGTGCTAGTTGCATAAAATCGCTTGCTGTTTATAGCATATATCTGTTAATATAACAATAAAAGGTAAAAATTTGAACGGTTTTCTGTAAAATATTGACCATTTTCACCCGTTTGTTGCGCGCAAAAACCGGCACAATGTTCCCATATCCCGATTTTCAAGGCTTGGCTTGCCGATTTGTATAGGGCTGTGTATAATAAATATGTAACATTCATTTTCC
>CAZAQD010000002.1:21281-63282 GCA_964487425.1 uncultured Marvinbryantia sp.
CCATGAAAAATGCAAAACACACATTAAAAGCCAGACTCAATCATATTCCTCTCTGGTCCCAGCTTCTGGTACTGATTACACTTGTCACCACCTTGCTAATCAGCTTTATCCTTATTCGCGATTATTATAAGAACAAGCAGTCTATCATAGAGCAGCAGACGGCGACCTCCCAAAGGCTTCTCGATCTGGAAATGCAGAATCTGGATCAGTATATCAAGGACCTTGCCTCCTTCTGTCTTCAGCCGCTATATGACACGGACTTCAGCACTGCCCTCAAAAGCAAAACGCCTTTGACCGCCACCCAGCAAACTTATGTAAAAGACCAAATCCGTACTTATTATTATTCAAGGACGGATCTTAACAGTTATGCGTTCTACTTCTGCCATCAGGATGAGACTTACGGGCGCGCACGCTATTCACAGCACATCACACTGATGCCCGCTTCCTCCGTTTCTCTTGAGGACGGTTATAAAAAAAGTACTTCCGGGAAATACTATAATGCGATCGTGCCCTCCGAGCATAGCGATGATTTCTTTTATTATTATCAATCGATCATCCGCATCAAAGACCTTGCTTCGGAAGCGGTCGTCAAGGTAGCGGTAGATACCTCGTATGCCGACGCACTGAACCAGAGCCACAAAAGCAACGGCGAGTTTATCTGCATCCTAAATGACGAAGGTGACCTTCTCTACTCCGGTGATGCTTCTTTACTGGATCAGGACTCTGAAAAAACCGTCCGCCTGCTCAATGGCTTTGCGCTCAGGGAACTGTTTACGATCGATCTGGAAGGGGACGCCTACCTGGGCGTGCTCTCTAAAAGCAGCCGCTACGGCTTGAAAATGGCGACCTTTCTCCCTGCTTCCGTCATTCATGACCAGATTGCCTCCATCCAGCGATCCGCTTTGCTTTCCGGTATCCTGATATGGGCAATTTCCGCCGTCTTTACTTATCTTATCCTGCGCTTTACGACCCGACCTCTGAGCCAGTTAAGCAGCCAGATGCAAAAAGTCGGCGACGGAAACTTCTCGCTTGTTACCGATATCAGCGGCAGCCGGGAAATTGCCGATCTGGCAGCCAATTTTAACGACATGGTCAGCCACATTGACCGCCTGATCCGACAGAATTATCTGTCCGAAATCAACGAAAAGACCTCCCGGCTCACCGCCCTGGAGGCACAGTTAAATCCACATTTTCTTTACAATACCCTGCAGGCGATCGCCACCGAAGCGCTCGTCAACGACCAGCCGCAGATTTACCAGATGGTCACTTCCCTTGCCTCCAACCTGCGCTATTCCATCAAAGGCGGGGACCTTATCAACCTCGGTTCTGAAATGGCCTATGTAAAAAACTATATTCTCCTTCAGAAAATGCGCCTGGAGGACCGGCTTTCTGTCACGATCGACGCCGACGAACAGCTAATGGGGCTGCTGATTCCTAAAATCAGTATTCAGACGCTCGTAGAGAATTCCATTATTCACGGAATGGGACCGGACAACGATTCTATTTCTATCACTATACACGCCGCCCAAAAAGATGATATACTGGAAGTGAGCGTAACAGATAACGGATGTGGCATTTCCCCAGAGCAGCTGCAGAAAATGCGGGAAGAATTCGAAAATTTCTTAAAACCGGGCACGATCGGAAAAATCGGACTTGCCAATCTTTACAGCCGCCTTCAGATTTTATACCAGGAACACGCCAGCCTGGAGATCCGGAGCGAACCCGGGCATGGCACACATATCGCCATGAAGATACCGGTTAATATCTGCTTACAGAAAGAAGGGATTAAGTATGTATAAAGCATTGATTGTGGATGATGAAAAACCTGTAAGAATTGCCATCAGTAAGCTTGGAAAATGGTCGCATTTTAAAATTGACCCTCCCCTTATGGCGGCAAACGGAAAAGAAGCGCTCACTACCATGCGTGAAGTGCGTCCTGATATTGTCTTTGTAGATATGCATATGCCGCTTATGGACGGCAGCGAATTTCTGAAGGAAGCCTCGGAAGAATTTCCTTCCACACGCTTTATTATCATCAGCGGATATGACGACTTCACCTATGCGCAGCAGGCGATCCGCTACGGCGCAGTCGACTATCTGCTCAAACCGATCGTCGAAGAAGACTTAAATGAAGCAATCCTGCGCACCCTGCAGGCTATGCACCCGGGATTTGTCCCGCTGGGTGAAGAAGCGGAAGAAACGAACCTTGACGCAGACACGGTAATCCGTATTATTCATGACTACATCGAAAAAAATTACAGCCAGAATATTAAAATTTCCATGTTTTCTGATAAATATTTCTTTTCTAAGGAATATCTAACACGGCAGTTTAAAGCCAGGTATCACTGTGGCATCTATGAATATGTCCTGCAGGTGCGTATGGAACGGGCGCGCGAACTGCTTCTGGATCCGGAAATCAAAATCCAGGACATTGCCCAGCGTTTAGGCTATGCCGACAATAATTACTTCAGCAAAGCCTTCCGCACCTATTACGGCGTATCCCCTTCCGCTTTCCGGCAGTCCGGCGGAGTCATTTCCGCTCAATAGCCGCCAAAAACATCTCATAGAAATCATCTTCACCTGCCAGCATGGGGGAATTTTCTCCCCCTCCGTTGGTGCTTCGCTTCATCTGTGCATGAAACTCTTCCCCTGCCGCGATCAGATCCATAGGATATATCTCATATCCCAATTCCCGGCAGGCTTCACAAAATGCCATGAATGGCTCGCGCTGCGTGCGTGTACCGAGCAGCTTTTCCCTGATTTTTTTATCGTGCAGCGCTTTTTGCTGCAATTCATCCAGCATATCCGTAACCGTCATCTTATTTTGCCTCCCAAAAATCCATCCTCTTTTAACGCTTCCTTTTCCATGCGTCCCAGTTTGCGGTACACTGTCAGCCACATAGTAAGGAAACACGACAGTCCTCCGATCACATTAGAGATGGGTTCTGCCATGAATACACCATCTACGCCAAATCCAATCTCAGGAAGCAGCAACGTCAACGGCACCACGATAATCACTTTACGCAGCAACGAGAAAAAAATCGCCCGCTTGGCATATCCCAATCCCTGAAATGCGCACTGAGAAGTAAACTGCAATGACATAAAACAAAAGCCAAAGAAATAAATCTTTAATGCCTCGACTCCCGTCTCTATCATGGCAGCATCACTCGTGAACACGGACATCAGAAGTTTCGGGCACTGCATCGCCACGATCCATGCCACTACCGTGTAACCGATCCCAATCGCCCATGTAAAACGGATGCCCTCCCGCACACGCCCATATTGTTTTGCTCCGTAATTATATCCCAGTATCGGCTGGCAGCCGCTGTTAAGCCCGCTAACTGGCAGGGAAAGTAATTCCCGGACAGAATTGACCACCGTCATAACTCCGACATATACATCCCCGCCATGTGTCTGCAGGGTAGCATTGCACACGATCTGCACCAGACAGTTTGTTGCCTGCATAATAAATCCGGCTGTTCCAAGACTCACAATATCCTTTGCCAGCCTCCACTTTATCTGCAGATTTTTCCATTCCAGACGGAACAATGCCTTCCTCCCCGTCAGGAACCGCAGCACCCACAAAGCCGAAGCTGCCTGGCTAATCACTGTGGCAAGCGCCGCGCCGCTCACTCCCATATGAAAAACGAAGATAAACAGCGGATCAAGGATCAGATTCAACGCCGCTCCCAGTATCGTCGTCAGCATCCCCACTTTTGGGAACCCCTGTGCATTGATAAAGCCGTTCATCCCTGTCGCCAGCATGGAGAACGCCGTTCCAAACAGATAGATCCGCAAATACGCATCTGCATATAAATAGGACTCATCGCTTGCCCCAAAGAGGTACAAAATGGGCATACGAAAAAAATAGCAGACAACAAAAATGATAACGGAGCATCCCAGCAGAAGAGAAAAGACATTCCCCATGATCTTCCCTGCCTGTTCTTCCTCCTTCGCGCCCCTTGCAATGGAAAACAGCGGCGTCCCGCCGGTTCCAAACAGGTACGTAAATGCCGCAATCAGCGTGATAACGGGAAAAGTAATCCCGACTCCCGTCAGCGCCATGTTATCCGTTCCCGGCAGATGACCGATATAGATGCGGTCCACCACATTATAAAGCAGTTGGACCAACTGTGCTAACGTTAAGGGGATTGCCTGTGCCACAATATTCTGCCAGACCTTCCCCTTCGAAAAATCAATTGCCATAAACATCCCTTCTATCCTAATACCATTTCTCCTATTGTATCACGCCCTGATCTTATATTCCACATGAAAATCCTATAAATTCCATACACAAATACAGCACTTTTTTATCAGGATTTTAGTTTTTTGATTTCCTCCTTTAGCCTTTCTACCTCCTTCTCTGCATCATTTGCCCTCTGCCTTTCTTTTTCTACATTTTTTCTTTCTTTTTCTGTATTTCTTCTTTCCTCTTCGCGCCCCTGCTCAATCAGCATTTCTTCCCTCTCAAATATCTTCATATACCCAAGTTCCACCTCCCTATCTCTTTTTACAATTTCCACCATCCTATGTATATCTTTCAGACTCTCTGTTACCGCATTTTCCTCTCTTGTATCTTCCATATAGTAAAGTAACTGCTGCAGCTCTTTTGACGGATTCCCCTCTGTTCCTTTTGTATAGAGAAACAAGGTTCTCGCACCATCATCATAGCACATGGCAGGTTCTTCTTCACACATATTTTTTATAGTATACACCATTCGGCTCAACCCAAAAGGATCATAGGGCATAATCATAACTACGATTACCTTTCTTAATGCCTGATAGGACTCTCCTGATTTCAGACTTCCGGCGTCAATTTTAGCATGATAAAATCTCACTCTACGCGGAATCGTTTCTTTGCTGTTTCTATTATCATATTGATTAGGCTCTATGTCATATGCTGTCATCTGTTCAGATATCTCATCTTCTTCTAAATAAACATCTAATCTGGCACCATGTTTTCCGGTATCACTCCCATAATAGACCTTTTGCGGCACAACTCTCAGCCTTCCAATCTCTCTGCAAAATATAATTTTTAATAACTCCCGACTAAATTTCTCGCCAATCTCCGGATAACTTATCACCGAGCCAAATAAAAAATCATCCAGTAAATTCAATTCCTCCAACGTTCTTCTTTGCATACACAGCTCTCCTTTCTTCATCAGTGGGAAGAAACACTTTGTATGCATAACCCCTCTTTCGCTCTGCTACCTCCCACCATATTTTCTTTTCATATGGGGATTGATAACCGAACGGTTCAGAATACTCCCAGATATGTAGCTTTACTATATCACTCCGGTTTTTAACTGTCAATATGTTTCTCTGTATTTTATTTTATCATACGTAAAAACGATATGATGCTATATATCGCAACAAAAATCCCCGAAAGAAATATACCGGTGATCCTCATCACCCATTTCCCCAAATCCCGGGCTGCTGAGTTCGCAGAGGTGATCCTGCTATGCGGCTGCAACGAGAGCCCCTGTAGTCGGGCTCCATCGCAGCCAAAGTCGGGCAAATGTTTCTGATTGACTGCCTGTATTACGGCTTCTGCAAAAAGAACCCCGAGCATTTCTTCGCCTCGCGGGCTTCCACCGCAGAGGCAATCGCCAAAAAACTGCTTTAAACATGTTCAGGGATGCCGCCGGCATCCCTGTTGTCTTTTCTATCATCTTTTCTGTTATGCTGTTTTTCCCTATTTCTCTGTTTCCCCGATACGGTATACATACAGCTCATGCAGCGCCCGCGTTGCACAGATATACTGAAACTGCTGATAAAACGGGTTTTCTCTATCGCCGCCTATGACAAATACCTGGTCAAACTCCAGTCCCTTTGCCTGGTAAAAGGTGGTCACGGTGATGCCTCTTTTGAATACCGAGCTGTCCCGGTCGATATAGGACACCTCCGCACATTTTCCCCGCAAATCATCCGCGCAGTCCTGCGCCTCCCGCTCTGTCATGGTAAGAATCGCCGCCGTCTCATATCCATTTGCGCCGAGCCGCACTCTGCGCAGCACGTTATCCAGCGCATCCCGGCGCGTACAAAAGCTTTGCTCCTCTACTTCCCTGCCGTGGCGCATCAGATATTCCACTCCCTTTACATTCGATATACCCGCCGCATACCTGGCAATCTCCACCGTGTTGCGGTAGCTTTTATTCATCTCAATGCGGCGCACCTTTTTTCCGAATATCTTCGGCAGGAAGGCGAGCACGTCCTGCTGCTCCTCCCCCACGGTCTGCGCCCGGTCCCCAAGTATCGTCATGTTGCAGGAAAACATCCGCTCCAGGATCACATACTGCAGATAAGAATAATCCTGCATCTCGTCGATCACCAGATGGCGGATATTTTTCTGCCCCTTATTGGTGCAAAGGCGGTATTTTAAATATAATACCGGATAGACGTCCTCATACGCGAGCACCCTCTTTTCTTTGGGCACATCCGGCAAAAGCGGCAGCCCATAGTCCTTTAGCAGCCAGTTATAAATCTCATACAGGTCGGTCGTCACGTACATGCCCATAAATTTTTCCCGAACCAGCTCCAGTTCCTCGTCCGCAAGCGTCCTGCCTCTAAGCGTCTCGTATTCGTCCACAAAATACTCCATCACCGCATCCATACGCGACAGCAGCGGCACCTCCGGGAATTTATAGTAAAACAGGGATAAAAGCTCCTCTTCACTCTTGCAAAAGCCCCTGTACTCGATATCGCAAAACTCCACCAGGCGGTCCTCCAGCTCCAGCGCAAACCCTTCCGCCGCGCACACATAATCCTGCGACTGTTTCCATTTACAATGCGCCTGCCTGTATCCCTGTATCTGTTTCTCAATATAATGATACCTGTCCTCGCAATCCGCCGCCACATCCTGCAGCTCATGATATGCAAATAAATCAAAGCTCATCTCCCGGATGTTTTCCTCGCCAAGCTCAGGCAAAATGTGGGAAATATAGTCGGAAAAAACACTATTAGGCGATAAAATCAAAAAATTCGAAGAATTCAGATAACCCCGGTCATGATACAGCAGATAGGCAATCCGGTGCAGCGCTACCGAAGTTTTTCCGCTGCCCGCGGCTCCCTGGATCGCCAGGATCTGATCCTTTGTGTTGCGGATAATCGCATTTTGCTCCTTCTGGATCGTGCGGACAATGCTTTTTAGCTGTACATCGCTGTTGGCGCCCAGCTCCTGCTTCAAAATATCATCATCAATCTTAATATCACTCTCAAACTCATAAATCATCCTGCCGCCGCGGATCTTATACTGCCATTTGGAAAGAATCTCCCCCTCCATGACCCCGCCCGGCGCCTCATAGGAGGCTTTTCCCGTATCATAGTCATAAAACAAGCTGCTCGCCGGCGCTCTCCAGTCATAGACGAGGGGCGTCTGCCCTGTCTTTTCCGCAAAATTAGCGATCCCAATATAAAAGCGCTCTGCCTCCTCCTCTCCCTCATAGACAAAGTCAACGCTGCCAAAGAACGGCGAATCCAGCATTCTCCTGATACGCTGGCGCATTTTATAATTCTCCTCATTTGCATTGACCTGGGTAAGAAGCGCCTGCTGGTTATCAAAATTCTCATATCCATACTGGTCCATCTCGGTATAGTTTTCCCAGTAATAATCATGCATGCCTTCTATATCCTTCTGGATCTCCTCAATCTTCTCGCCAAGCCTTAGAAGCTTTGTCTCTAACCGCTTCGTCACATAATTCAGATATTCTGTTCCTCTGCTCATCCATTCCTCTGCCTTTTCATTTCCAAAATATCATAACCACTTTTCCGCCTGCATTTCCCATCAAACCGCCTGCGGATTAGCTGCGTTCAAAATGCTCCGCGACCTCTTTCAGATGCTCAATAACAGGTAAGTGCTGCGGGCAGACGCCCTCACACTGCCCGCACTCGACACAGTCGCTTGCCCTTCCAAATATTTTTGACAGGTTGCGATAGTATTCCCCCTGAGGCTTCCAGCCCTTTTCCCTAATCTCCTGCTTATCCGCATTATACAGGGAAAAATACTTCGGGATCGCAATATTCATCGGACATCCATCCGTACAGTAAGAACAGCCGGTACACGGAATCAGAATATTGGAATTAATCATATCCACCGCCCGCCGTACAAGCTCCTGCTCTTTTTCATCCAACGGCTTAAAGTCCGCCATATAACCTGTATTATCTAAAAGCTGCTCCATATTGCTCATGCCGCTTAACACCATCATCACATTGTCCAGGCTTGCCGCAAAACGGATCGCCCAAGACGGCACAGACATCTCAGAATGGCATGCCCTAAACATCTTCTCCACATACTCCGGCACCTGCGCCAGCGTTCCGCCCTTCACCGGTTCCATCACGATCACCGGTACGCCATGTTTTTTTGCCACCTCATAGCACTTCCCGGACTGTACTCCCTCGCTGTCCCAGTCAAGGTAGTTAATCTGAAGCTGTACAAATTCAATCTCCGGGTGTTCGCTTAACACTTTGTCCAGCAATTGGGCGCTGTCATGGAACGAAAAGCCGATCTTCTTTACAAGCCCCTGCTCCTTCTTCTCTTTCAGCCACGTAAAGCAATCCAGCTTCGTATAAATCTCATAGTGTTGCTCGCCCAAATCATGCAGCAGATAATAATCGAAATAAGTAACGCCGGTCTTCCTCAACTGCTCATTAAAAATACGGTCACGGTCTTCCTTCGTCTTAATAAAACCTGCATGAAGCTTTGTCGCCAGGGTAAAGCTGTCCCTGGGGTGGCGGTTCACCAGCACTTCCTTTGCCGCCTCCTCGCTTTTAAAACCGCAGTACATCCACGCCGTATCAAAATAGGTGAAGCCTCTTTCCAGAAAGGTATCCACCATCTTCTTCGTCTGTTCGAGGTCAATACTCGTCGGATCATTCGCATCCAGAAGCGGAAGCCTCATCAGCCCAAAGCCTAACTTTTTCGCACTCATATTTTTATCCTCCCTTTTTCATCTTATTCATCGCTTTTTCCCTTATCTCCAGCCGGTACGGCGTCACCCCATTCAACGGTCTGAGCACACCATAGAAGCCCGAAAGCACCCTTAAATGACGCTGTACATAATCCCACTCCATTTCCGTAAACACCTGCGGCGCCATGTACTGATACTGGATTCCCTCATAAGACAGCTTTTTGCCGGAAAAATGATGATTCTCATAGATATCTCCTTTATCCTGTGTCTATTCGTTCAATTATACCGCAAAATGAAAGATATTTCCACCAAAAGAATCTCTTACATTACCTTATGCGTCGGCGTTTCGTGCGCCTGCGTTTCGATGTGGACTTATATTCGCGTATCGTCTCCTCAATCTGCGTATAGTCCCGCTCAAACAGCTCCTCACTGATCTGATGGTCCAGTGCCTCCTGCGGCACTTTTAAAAGAATCTTCTCGATTACAAACGCCTTGCTCTTATCCCTGTATTTCGGAAGCCCGTTTAACTGCTGGATGTGCGCCAGCTCCGGTCTCCACAAAAGGCTTAATTTCTTTTTGGGATCGCGCCCGGGATTTCTCTTTGCCTGCCTTAGCACATAAAAATCCGCCTCCGCCCCTATTTCCTCCACGGTGATAATTCCCCACCAGTCCGGCACATGTTCCTCGATATGCAGCCCATGCGTGGAGCCAACTACCACGTAATTAAAGTCAAAATACCGGTTATAGTCCCTCACCTGGCGCTTCAGCCGCACATAAGTATCCGCATCGCTCTTAATCTCAATTCCCGTCAAGACGTCCGGCGTTACCATCACAATATCTGCCCGGGACCTTCCCATCTGCTTTTCCTCAATTACTCTTACCTTCTCATACCGCTCTTCGAGAAAATCAAACAGCGGCTCCCGGATATCCTTGTCGTACAGCAATTTTATATCCCCTCTATGTATCTGCATACTCTGTTCTAAAAAACACCAAGCAAGCCAAAGCCCTCTAGGGAAGCTCTGGCTTTTGCCGTTTTATCCGTTATTGGCGATGAAGCAGCCTCATCTTAAATGCCCGGATACGGTGTGCATACCGGCTCGTAAATATCACGCCACTACCAGCATCCCAAACGCAATCCCCAGGCGCACCCCCGAAATAAAATCCACTACAGGAGACTTAGGTGAGTCCCCGGTAAATAAAAGAAGCAAATAAATCACCATTGCGGCAAGCCCTGCAATAAACAGCACATGCATTCGCTTTGTCAATTTCTTCTTTTCCTCGTTACTGTAGTCTGCGACCTTTAATACTGTGTCTGCCATTTCCCACACCTTCTTCACATCGCTTTTGCATTCAGCCTTCACTGTTGAAACAGCCATCCTCATTCCTCCCTCTTTCTATATCTCTAACACAAAAGGACGTTTTTATCAATACTTTTCCGTTATAACAAAAAATCCTAATCTACAGCTGCTTCGTTCCCATAGGCATAATCGATTGTATTCACTGTCTGGAAATACATATTCTTAACCGCAAGGGCATAAAATGCGCTATCTACATCTTCAGGAACCGTAATTCCCGCTCCCTCTCTGCTCACGCTTAATCCCAAATAAGCCCTGGTACCCGGCAGCACCCATACGTTGGTAAAAAAACACCCTTAAAGATACATGCTCCATGTATCTTTAAGGGCGCCAAAAATGGTATCACCTTATTTTCTCGCCTTCCTGCCTCTGAGCCAGTCAACATATACAGCAAGCAGGATTACAAAACCTTTTACAATATACTGCCAGTTAGAGTCCACGCCCATCAGGTTCAGTCCGTTATTCAAAACGCCGATAATCAGGACGCCGATCAGCGTACCGCCGATCTTACCGGAACCGCCGCTCATGGAGGTACCGCCGACAACAACCGCCGCGATAGCGTCCATCTCAGCGCCGTCGCCTGCAGTCGGCTGCCCGGAATACAGACGGGAAGCCGTCACGACGCCCGCCAGTCCCGCCATCAATCCAGTATAGGTATAGATGATAAATTTTACTTTCTTTACATTGATACCGGAAAACTGTGCCGCCTGTGGGTTGCCGCCCACTGCATACATATGGCGCCCGAGTTTTGTGCGGTTAATCATAAGCGTCGCAATAATAAAGACAATAAACATCAGGATTACCGGTGTCGGCACCGGTCCGACATAACCTGCGCCCGGGAATTTAAACATGTCCGTCATACAACGGATCGGTGCGCCGCCTGTCAATACAAGCGCAATACCCTTTGTGATATTCATCGACGCCAACGTCACAATGAACGGTGGGATATCTGTCATACTGATAACAAAACCGTTAAAGATACCTACCAGCGCTCCTACCAGCAGCGCTGCCAGAAAACCGACGATCTCCGGAAGCCCTAAGTTTACCACACAGCCTGCCGCCACACAGCCGGAGAGTGCGATTACGGAACCTACGGAAAGCTCGATACCGCCCAGGATAATGACCATCGTCATACCGGTCGCTAAAAACAGATTTGTGGAGTTCTGACGCAGAATATTAAAAATATTCTTCTGTGTCAGGAATGTTGTTCTGGTTCTTGGGAAAAGCACCAGAAAGATGCACATTGCCAACAGGGCAATAATAATACCAATATTATCTTTAAAATACTTGACAATTCCATTTTTAAGTCTGGCTGCCATAATAATTCCTCCTTCGATTTCGCTTAATTCGCCGCAAGCTGCATAATGCCTTCCTGCGTCACTGTCTCATGATCGATACAGCCCGTCACACGTCCCTCATTCATGACGTAAACGCGGTCGCTCATATTGATGATTTCCGGCATTTCCGAAGAGATCATGATAATCGACATGCCGTTCTTGACAAGATCATTCATAATAGAATAAATCTCCGCTTTTGCGCCAACATCTACGCCTCGCGTCGGCTCGTCCAGAATCAGAATCTCCGGGTCTGTCGCCAGCCAGCGCCCGATCATTACCTTCTGCTGGTTGCCGCCGGAGAGATTCCCGATCACCTGCTCCTGACTGGGCGTCTTCGTCGCCATCAGGTCAATATATTTCTGCGTGATTTCTTCTTCCTTCCTGCCATCCACATGCAGCTTACCGATGAACTGCTTCAAAACCTGTATCGTAGAATTGTACTTCACACTTTGTACCTTATACAACCCCTCTGTCTTCCGGTTCTCAGGTACAAGCGCAATGCCATATTTCAGCGCATCGATGGGGGATTTGATATTCGCCTTCTGCCCTTTTACATAGACATCACCTGTCATATGCGGCGCCAGTCCGAATATCGCCTTCATTGTCTCACTCCGTCCGGCTCCCACCAGGCCGGCAAAACCAATAATCTCGCCCTTGTGCAGTTCAAAGCTGGCATCCTTTGCCATCTTTCCGTCTGAAATGTGCTCACACTTCAGAATCACTTCGCCCGGTTCCAGGAAATCCCTTGTATAATAATTTGTCAGCTCCCGACCGACCATCAGCGCGATCAATTCATCCGTATTGGTTTCCTTCACGACTCTGGTACCAACGGTCTGCCCATCACGCATAACGGTCACACGGTCACAAATTTCTTCCAATTCACTCATCTTATGAGAAATATAAATGATACCCACACCCTTTTTTGCCAGTGTACGTATCGTTTCAAATAAGAAGCCGACCTCTTTATCGGATATGGAGGAAGTCGGCTCATCCATAACCAGAATTTTCGCATTAAAAGAGATCGCCTTCACAATCTCTACCATCTGCTGCTGCGCGATCGTCAGCTTATCCACAAGCATATCCGCCTGTATATTCATCTCATATGCATCAAGGAGGTGCTGCGCATCCTCAACCATTTTTCTGTGGTTTACATTAAACTTTGTCCCCGGCTCTCGTCCCAGGAAAATATTCTCGGCAACCGTCATATACGGAACCAGTACCAGTTCCTGATGAACGATGGAAATACCTGCTGCCCGAGCTGCCGAAACGCCGTCAATCTCCACTTTTTGCCCATCAATAAAAATCTCTCCCGCTTCTGCATGGTAGATGCCGCCCAGAACCTTAATTAAAGTAGATTTTCCGGCTCCGTTTTCTCCGAGAAGCGCATGCACCTCCCCGGATTTCAGTTGAAGATCTACATTCTGCAGTGCCTTGACACCGGGAAAAGATTTATCGATTCCTTTCATTTCAAGCAAGTACTCACTCACTAATCGCCACCACCTGTCCTAAATCTTATAAAAAGAGGCTTTGCCCGCCACGGGAGCAAAGCCTCTTTGCACTTCTAATATCTGATTACTGCCATCCGTCTGTACCGTATTCATCCACATTATCAGCTGTCACAAGGAATGTTTCGATCGGGATATACTCCTCAACCTCTTCTCCTGCTAACCAAGCGTAAGCAGTCTCTGCGATTGTCTTACCGATGGTGATCGGAGACTGAGCGCCGGTTCCTTCAAGGATCGTATCAGCCAGAAGAGCCTTAACATCCGGTGAACCGTCTACGCCATAGATAAGCGGTGTAACGCCTGCTGCATCTGCTGCTGCATATGCGCCAAGAGCTGTCGGGTCATTGCCGCCGAAGATAGCAACTACATCCGGGTTTGCTGTCAGAAGGTCAGTAGCCTTCTCGTTTGCTACCTGCTGGTTACCCTGTGCATCCTGCTGTCCAACTACATTGAACTCTACGCCGGACTCTTCCAGTGCATCCAGGAAACCGTTGGTTCTGTCTGTTACAGACTGCATGGTCGGGGAATCAAGTACGAGAATATCTCCGCCTTCCGGAACTTTCTTAGCCAGGTCTTCGCCGCAAACATAACCGGCATTGTAGTTATCGGAACCAGCATAAGATACCAAATAGCTCATATCGCCAACTTCTGTATCAAAACCGAACATCGGAATATCTGCTTCCTGCAAAGCATCCAGAGCCGGAATAATACCGTCTGCATCTACCGGGTTTACAAACATCAAATCGATGTTCTGAGAAATCAAATCCTCAATCTGGTCGATCTGGGTATTGGAATCATTGCCCGGGTCAACAGAGATAAGCTCATCTCCATTTCCCTCAACTACTTCTCTGATAGCGCCTTCAAGCGCTACGAAGAACGGGTTGGTTCCATCCATACAGGTGTAACCGATTTTAAGGCCTTCTGCGGATGCAGACATGCCTGCAAGTGCTGTAATAGCTGCTGTAGCTACAACCAATCTGCCAATTGTTTTTCTCTTCATCTTTCTTCCTCCTTAATTGAATAACTCTTAATATTTGTATTATAACCAATTAAAGGGGCGTTTTCAACTGAATTTTGTAATTTTTTTCTAGTTACATTTGTCATTCCCCGTATTTCATTTGTCACATTATACAACTGCTGCTCATTGTTTCAGATAATTATTGACTGTCCGCTGCAGAATCTTCAGGCTGCTGTCGATCGTCTTGTCGTTCTCCAGTATGGAGCTGATTTCGCTGTCCGCCAGCGCCACTGCCTGCTCATACTTTTTAAACTGCGGCTCAATATGCCCTTCTTCAATTACCTTGCCGAGCAGATATCCGCTGATGACGGTATCTCCCTCCTCCATATCCTCCTGGACTATGCTCTCCATTTCCTCAGACTGCGTGACTGCCCTGAGCACAGACGCTCCCTGGGAATAGCGGTAGATATCTGTCTGAATTTCTTCGTCATACGTAAGCAGCTTTAAAAACTCCCAGGCAAGCTGTTCATACTTTGTGTTGGCATTAATACCCATCAGCAGCGCGTCCACCCTGGAGCTGTTTCCGCCCTCAGGCCCCGCCGGCATGGTGATGCAGTCCCATTGAAAGTTTGCGTACCGTTTGATCTTATACGGGTAGGTTTTATAGGTCCGGTATTCCGCAAAGGTCAGCGGCATAAACGCCACATTTCCTCCGTTGAAATCCTCCTGCTCCACCTTCTGCCCCTGATTCAGCTCATTTAACTGCCGGATGAATTTCACGGAATCCACTACCTTTGTGTTGCCAAACCAGGACTCCAGCCCATTGGCAGAAAACAGCTCTACGCCGTTAGAATACACGGCATCCATCCAGTCGTAGTTGTAAATGCCAAACTGGTCCAGCACGCCGTCTCCGTCCAGATCCTTCGTCACCTTCCTGCAGATTTCATATAATTCATCCCAGGTCCAGTCCGGGTCCGGTATCTCAATGTTTTCTTTCATCAAAAGCGTTTTGTTGACAAACATCAGCGTCGGCACCGTCTCATAGGGAAGCGCGTACTGCGTATTCTCATATTTGCCGATTGCCAGGGCGCTGGAAAAATAACGGTCGCTGTCAAAATCCTTGTCCTGCGCCATCAGCCCTTCCAGATTTTTTATGATGCCCAAAGAGGCAAACTGGTTGAAATCCGTACCCAGCACCATAAACACATCCGGCTGCTCCCCGCTCAGGATTTTCCGTGAAAACCATTCCGAATAGTCATCCTTGCGCACCCCGCTGTAATAATGGATCTGCACGCCGGGATGCTCGGCTTCAAACCGTTCTATCGCCTCATCGATGATTACAAAGCTGTTGGCATTTGCCACATCCCAGTTGCTCCCCGTGAACATGCCAAATTCCAGGACAATGTCTTTTTCTCTGTAATGAAACGCCAGGCAAACCATAAGCAGCACTGCCGCCAGCACGGCAGGCACCAGTATTTTTTTGTTTACTTTTCCCATTCGTCCTATTTCTCCCTGCCCGAATCCTCCGCAACCTGTTTCGCGGCGTTTGTCTGAATCGCCCAGATTGCAAGCTGCGTGCGATCCCGGAGACTGAGCTTGTTCAGGATCATGCTCAGATAATTTCGAACCGTTCCCTCCGACAGCTTCAATGCTTCCGCAATCTCTTTATTCGCCGCTCCTGTCGATACCTGCACGATAATCTTCCATTCTGTTTTTGTAAGCTGCTCAACGCCCTTATTCCCCACAGAAATCGCATAATCCGCCTGCGCCATCTGCGAAAAAAGCCTGAGCACTTTTGTGGCGATATCGGGATTAATCATCGCCTTCCCGCCGTAAACCGTCTTGATCGCACTCTCCAGCTCATCCATGGAAATCCCCTTCAGCAGATAACCGCTGGCGCCGTTTTTCAGGGCGTTGTAGACGTATTCATCATCGTCAAAAGTCGTGAGGATGATGATTTTGATCTCCGGGTACTGATCCTTGATAATTTTCGTACACTGCACGCCGTCCATCTTCGGCATACGCACGTCCATCAAAACCACATCCGGCTTATTCCTTCGTATGCTGGCAATCACTGCCTGTCCGTCCGCCACGGCGTCAAGTACCGTAATCTCCGGTTTGCTGTCCAATACGATCTGCAAACTCTGGCGAATCAATTCTTGGTCATCCGCTATCAATACTTTAATCATAGTTTTTCCCCCACCGGATCGGAATGCGCGCGGTCACCGTAAATCCGTTTCTGCCTTCAAAGGCAACCGTCCCGTGCAGCATCTCGATTCGCTCCTTTATATGTTTCGTGCCAAATCCGCTTTTGATTTCCTTACAGCCCTTTCCATTGTCGCGAATGACGAGGAATATCTCGCCGTCTTCTTTTTTCAGCGTGATCCAGATTTTCTTTGCCTCCCCATGCCGGATTGCATTGGTAATGCTTTCCTGTATCACGCGGTAAATCGCGTTTTCTTCATCCTCATCAAATTTCAGGCAGTGCTCGTCTGTCTCAAAGAAGATCTGGGCGTCCGACATCTGGCTCATATCCACCACCATCTTGCGGATCGCCACCTCCAGGCTGAGGCGCTCCAGCGCATCCGGCCTCAGCTCGCTGACCGAGCGCCTGATATCCTTAATGCCCTCACGGCTCGCGATCGAGAGCTTTTCCAACTGCGCTTTGGTCATCTCGGGATTGCTGTCAATCAGCGCCATACAGGCATCGATCCCCATTGCAATTCCTGTAAGGGTATGCCCCAGCGTGTCGTGGATCTCCCTCGCCAGCCTGTTCCGTTCCCTTGTCTGCGCCATCCGTTCGCTCATATCCGCATATGCCTGAAGCTGCTCATTTGCCGATTGAATTTCACGGTACAGCATATTGACTTCCTCAATCGTAATCCGCTGTACATTGATGACATATACGCAGTATATAATGAACAGAATATTGTTCAGGGAAATGAGGATATTGTAGATACTGAGGAGGTACTGCTGCGTGGAAGCCGAATAATAATGGACATAATCAGAGAAATTGTACAGCGACATATTGATGGACAGCAGGCTGTAATCCGCCACGAGGTAACCCGATATCGCCAGCACGACAAACAAAATGCGCAGCTTGCCATCCTTTGCATACGCAATCGTGTTGGCAAAAACAAGAAACAAAAGCCCATTGTAATTAAAATCGAGGTAATAAATGAGCGCGCTGCACAAAATAAAATCAAAAACCAGGCTGACAATGTTCCATCCTCCGGGCAGCGCTTTCCACATCTGGCGCATAACAAACGTAACCACCAGCATGCTCATCAGCGTCATACAGATAATCAGGTTGCGCCTGGGATTCACCGGTATTGCCTCTACGCTGTCCAAAAAAGCCCTGGCATCATAATGCGCCCTGATTACCTCCGAAGTTTGGTAAATCACAATGCAGATAAAGGCTACCGCCAGAAAATTGACCGCCAGCATCGCGCTCTGGACGACTGCTATATATCGTTCTTTTCCATTTTCCATAATTCTCACCTTTACTGCCAGACATTGATCTCATAGTTTGCAAGGTTCTCTTTGTTAATCATATAGGGCTCGATGCTGATATACGCCTCAATCTCTTTCCCACCCAGGTATTCATATGCCTTCTCCGCCGCCATCGTCCCGATGGTCCTGGGGCTTTGCGCACTCGTCCCCGTTACATAGCCAAGCTCCAGCATCGCCTTGAAATCCGGGGAGCCATCGATCCCGTATATCAGAATGCCCTCCTCCATATGATATTGCTGCAGTGTTGCCAGCGCCCCCAGCGCCGTCGGGTCATTCCCGCCCAGGACCACGTTAAAGTCAATGCCCATCTCCAGGAATTCGCTCATATTATCTGCCGCCACTTCCAGCTCACCGGCGCTTGCCTTCTGATAAACTACCGTATAATTATCATTGTCCTGAATCTCGTCGAGGAAGCCCTGCACCCGGTCTGTTATGGAGGTCTGGATCGGATTGTCGAGAACGACGATCCGGGCGCTGTCCACCCTCTCTATCATATCCCGGGCGCAAAGCGCGCCTGCCTTATAATTATCCGTCTCGATGATCGCCGTCACATACTCGGTATTCTTTACTACGGTGTCAATGTCAATCACCGTTACGCCCGCTTCCCGGCACGCTTCCAGCGCCGGCTCTACCGTCTCCATGTCTACCGGATTCAAAAAAAGCACTTCGATCCCCTCATCGATCATCTCCAGTATCTGGCTGTTCTGCTTCTCCTGGTCCTGGCTGGGATCACGGGAAATCAGGATATCGCCGTTTCCCTCCACCACCTCTTCAATTCCCTCATGGACCACATCAAAATAAGGGTTGTTCCTCGTCATATAAGTGGCGCCGAAAATTCTCGGCTCATGCGTTCTATCCCGGCTGGTGTACATTCCCCTGGCAGTCATGATTGTTACGGCTAAAACTATAATTCCTGCTGATATTAAATATTTTTTCATTTCGCACTCTCATTTTCTCATACGTTATCCGGTTAGGATTATTGTACCATCCACCAAATTTTGTTTCAATCACAAAAATACAGCCTCCGTTATTTCTCGTCCACCACCTGAAAAATATAAAATTTCAAATAATACGATTCATCCGCCGACCATAAAATCGGATGGTCCGGCGCCTGTGTACGAAACTCCACCTGGCGCAGACGCTTATGCACGTTGCGAGCCGCCTGATGAATGGTCTGGGTAAACAATTCATAGGTCATGAAGTGGGAACAGGAGCAGGTGGCAAGATATCCTCCGTCTTTTACGAGCTTCATTGCGCGCAGGTTGATCTCCCGGTATCCCTTCACAGCATTTTTTACCGAATTCCTTGACTTGGTAAATGCCGGCGGGTCTAGAATCACCACATCGAACGCCTCTCCCTGCTCCTCTAACTCAGGCAGCAACTCAAAGACATCCCGGCAGACAAATTGTACCCGGTCTTCCAGCCCGTTCAGCCTGGCGTTCTCCTGCGCCTGCTCCACTCCAAGCTGCGACGCATCCACCCCAAGCACGCTGGCAGCGCCCGCCTGCCCCGCATTTAACGCAAACGAACCGGTATGCGTGAAGCAGTCCAGTACCTTCGCATCCTTACAGAGCTTTCGGATCGCCTGGCGGTTATACTTCTGGTCCAGAAAGAAGCCCGTCTTCTGCCCATTCATGACATCCACCATATATTTCACGCCGTTTTCCTGTATTTCTACCTTTGTATCAAACGCTTCGCCGATAAACCCCTTATAGCGTTCCATCCCCTCCTGCTCGCGCACTTTGGCATCGCTGCGCTCATAAACGCCGCGAATGCTTATGCCATCCGCAGCCAGGACTTCTTTCAGGGCTTTCAGGATCATACCTTTTAAGCGGTCGATTCCCAGCGCCAGAGATTCCACTACCAGCACATCGGAAAATTTGTCCACCACAATACCCGGCAAAAAATCTGCTTCGCCGAAAATCGCGCGGCAGCATGCGGTATCTACCGTCTTTTTGCGGTAATCCCACGCATTTCGCACCCGCATGCGGATAAACGCCTCATCGATCTGTGCATCAGCGCGCCTTGTCATCATGCGGATACGGATTTTCGAATGCCGGTTGATAAAGCCCTGTCCTAACGGATATCCGTCAAAATCATGTACCGCTACGATCTCTCCATCCTCAAAAGCTCCCGCAATTGTCGCAATCTCATTATCAAAAATCCAGGCTCCTCCTGCCTTTATGGTTCTTCCTTCCCCTTTTTTTAAGGTCACAATCGCACTCATATTTTTCTCCTCTGCCTCTCTGGCTTCCATCCAAAGCCGTTCTCATCCTCTGCCCCGGCCTTCCCTGTCAATACAGAAATTCCCACTGCAGACATCATAGCACATCTGCCATGAAAAATCGACACAGAAACCGGACTGGTTAATTTTTGTAAAACTGGCTATGTTAAAAAGGACAGTTTGGTGGTAAGATAGCACCAATATGAGTCAGGGTACCAACTCATGATGGAAAACACCGCATTGGCGGGGAAATAAGGAGAAATATATGGAAAACAGAAATGAAACGGTTATGAAAATCGCTCAGACTGCCATTTTGGCAGCGCTGTGCTTCGTTACCTTTACCTTTTTGCAGATTAAAATTCCCACACCGGGTGGAGACGCTACCTCCCTGCATATCGGAAACGCCTTCTGCGTCCTTTCCGCGCTGCTGATCGGCGGCGGTTACGGCGGCGCTGCAGGCGCGATCGGTATGGGAATCGCAGATATTCTGGACCCGGTTTATATCACCGGCGCGCCCAAGACCTTTTTCTTAAAATTCTGCATCGGCGTAATCACCGGGCTTGTTGCCCACAGGGTTGCACATATCAGCGAGAGCACCAATCAAAAGTACATTTTCAAATGGAGCCTGATTGCCTGCATCGCCGGGCTTGGCTTCAACGTAGTTGCCGATCCGCTTGTCGGATATTTCTATAAAATGTATATTCTCGGGCAGCCGCAGGAGATGGCAAGCATCCTTGCAAAGTGGAGCAGCCTTTCCACTTTTGTCAATGCCGTCGTATCTACGATACTGGTAGCGCTCATTTACAATGTACTGCGCCCGGCGCTGGCAAAAGCCGGATTGCTGGTACATATCCAAAAATGGTAAGAAATCCGACCGCACAAAATAAGCCGGAAGCGTCTTTTCACAGGCGCCTCCGGCTGCTTTTTTTACTCACTCCTTATGCCTGATATAATAGAGAAAGGAATATCCCATCGGCATGAAAGCCATAATGAGTATCAATCCTATAATTGCATATTCGTTTCCCAAAAAATCAAGAAATACATTCGCTATCACAAGGATTCCGCACAGCATCCGCAGCCATCCCGCCATCCTGTGCGTATGATTCCAGTTTTCCTCATCCTCCAGCGTCCACGGAAGCTTAATGCCAACCGTATAATTTTGCCTGCATTTGGGCATATAATTTCCAAATACAAGAAAGAAGATTCCCAAGCACACCTGCTCGACTGCTCCCACATTCATCTCCACAGACAATGCCTATCCCCACCCTTTTTTGTTTCGGATCCGCTATTGCCGCCTCTCAGTTTTCGAATATTCCGTTCTCGCCCGTAACTCACTTTTTGATCGGATTTTTCGCCCTGTTTTTGTTTATCGCCGCTGGCGAAGGGATTTCCCTGCTGTTTTTCAGGCTGCTTACGATTCTGTTTGGGAAAAAGAAAGAATAAAACCGATATCTCCTGCTGCCTCTCCGGCGGCAAGATTCCCGTTATACTCCTTTGAGATGATGCGAAGCGTATTCCCCTCCCGGGAGTATTCTCCGTTCCACCCGTCGGACAGCGCAAACTCCTGCCCGAACTGTATCTCTATTTCCCAGCCGCTGCGTGCATTTTCCGAGATATTTTTCACCGTCATATCATACTGGTTGTATACGCTTCCCTCTGTCTCCCAGCTATTGACTATCTGCACCGTCGCCTCTACCCCGTCGGCTGATACCAGCATCCCGCCCTCAGGCATTTCCTCCAAAGCTCCGCTTTCAGGCATACCATCCGTTTCCCCGCCCGGGGACGTATCATTTGGCATCTCGCTTTCCTCTTCCGCAGCTTTTTCACCGCTGAGCATGGCATACAGCCAGCGCCCCGCCTCACTTAAATCCTCCGCCGTAAACCCGCTCGTCTTCGTGCAGGAGCTTTTCAGGATCGCCGACGTCTCGTCTTTATTAGACAGGTTCCACGCCACATAGCTGATACCGCAGCGATCCATCTCCTCTATCCAGGCGTTCGCCTGCTCTTCATCAATCGCGCCGCTGCCGCTGGCGTCGCAGATGCCGTACTCCGAGACAAACACCGCGAGCCCCGCCTCCTGTGCCGCCGTCATTTTGCTGCGCAGCTCTTCCTTGTGCGTTGCCGCATAAAAATGCAGCACATACATAATATTGTCATATCCGCTGATTGGATCAAGCGCCGCCTCATCGACGTCCTGCGACCAGTTCGGCGTCCCCACCAGAATCACAGCTTCCTCATCATTGGCGCGGATGACGGGAATGATTTCCTGTGCATATGCCTTGATTTCCTGCCAGGAAGTGCCGCCGTTAGGCTCATTGCAGATCTCATAAAGCACATGCTCTTCGCCGGCATACCTACCGGACATTTCCTCAAAAAACGCCTTTGCCTCTTCCTTATTCTCATTGGGATTGCCGTCGGAAAGGATGTGCCAGTCAATGATTACATACATATCCTGCGCTTTGGCGTATTGCACGCCCCGGTTCACCAGGTCTTTCAGGCTCTCCTTATCCCCATCCGTACAGTATCCGCCATATTCAGCCGTATACATGGCAAGGCGGATCACATTTGCCTTCCACTCCTCATGAAGCTGGCGAAAACATTCTTCATTGACATAGTCGGGAAACCACGCCAGTCCGTGCGTACTGATCCCTTTAAGCTGCACCGCTTCCCCATTGCTCCCCATAAGCTGCGTCCCCTCTACCCTGAGGGCGCCTGTCACTGAGGGCGCTGCCGGCGAATTGTCCCCCGCTGCCGCTGCCGTTTTCATCCCGCAGCCTAAAAGCAGAATCATCAAAATTACTTTTAACATACGATGTCCTCTCATGCCATCCTCCTCTTTGCCGCTATCGCCTATCTCACAACCTCATACTGAAGCATCTCATACTTTAACTGCATTCCCTCCACAGGCAGCCCTAAGCTCTGCAGCGCCAGGGACATTTTCCCTCTTTTCCATAACCTCTGCTCCTTTTTATAGTTTAGCATTATTCACAGGTACTGTCACCTGATTTTTGGATGCCGCCAAAACATCCTTCCTTCTATCTGCATATGATAAAGCAAAAGAAAACAAGGATTTTTTATGTATATATTATTTGGAATTCTCATCGCTATATGCGTTTTCTTTCTTATTTTAAATTTGGGGCGCAGAAAAAAAATCATCCGCAAGGTATGCGTAATGGACTCCTGCGAAAAGGTATGCCGGTTAAATGAGCTGATCTGGCCCTTTGGTTTTTCTTATGAATGTACGCAGGATATTTTTTCCTCTTCCATAAACGCCTGGCAGCGCGAATTTGGCTATCGCGCCCTGTACGACCGGGCGGCGGCAAACTTCAATATGGCAATTGACTGTGAACCCGTTTACTTTAACTACGACAACCGGACATGGCTGATCGAATTCTGGAAAGGGCAGTACGGGATCAATACCGGAGCTGAAATCGGCATCTACTACGCCGATACGGTCCTCTCTCCCGCTCAATACTCCCGGGCAGCTTTTCGAAGCGTCCCCGATGAGTGGATGCTGCCCTTATCGATGACGCTCAAACGGGAGGGCAAATTCCTTTTCACCCTGCACCGGCGGCACTGGTGGCTTACCGGCTTTCGTACGGGTACCTTCAGTTTGCCCGGCAAACTGGAGCTGACGGCGTCCGTCACGTTTCCCGATGACGCTATGATGTCCGCTTTTATCCACTCACTCCTGCAGGCAGGCTACGAATCCTGCGAAATCTGTATCTGCGGTTATACGGTATCCTTTACCTTTACAAAGCCGCATACCAAACCGGCTTCCCGCTGGCAGCGCCTGAAAAAGCGGCTCGCCCAGTGCGCCAACCGCTTCTATATCCGCCTTTTCAGACGGGCGGCACGCCCCTTTACCCGTACTGCGGACCAGCTGCTCTATCTTTACTATTTTCTTCCCTTTGCCTTTAGACATGCACTTCATATCCGCCGCCTCAAAAGATCTGCCAGGAGGAAACGCTTATGAGCGCGCAGTCCCGCATCTCTGCGGCATTTGAGGAAGCGCTTTGCCTTCCTCTTAACCGCAGTTCCAAATACGTCCTGCTCAGTGACTGCCACCGGGGAAACGGAAAAACCGGAGATAACTTTTTAAAAAATGAATTTCTGTACCTGGCGGCGCTGGAACACTATTTTCACGGCGGCTTTACCTATCTGGAGCTCGGCGACGGCGACGAACTCTGGGAAAACCGCTCCTTCAAAAAAATCAAAGAAATGCACAGTGAAAGCTTTGCGCTGATATCCCGCTATTACCATGCGGGACGCTTCTACGCTCTGTACGGCAACCACGATATGGTCAAGAAAAAAACAGCGTTTCGGAAGAAACATTTCTACTCCTACCGCTGCGGATACACAAAAGAAGAGCAGCCCTTGTGCCCCGGCATCACATTTTACTCCGGGATCATTTTACAGGACTGCGAGGGCAAAAAAGATATCTGCCTGGCACACGGCAATCAGGCAGATATCTTAAACAGTACGCTTTGGCGGCTTTCCCGCACGCTGGTGCGCTATGTCTGGCATCCTCTGGAATCCCTCGGCGTTCCTGAACCCACCAGCGCTGCCAAAAACAATACCAGGAAAGGCAAAAGCGAACGCATCCTTACACAGTGGGCAAAACAGAACCAGTGTATGCTGATTACCGGACATACACATCATCCGATGATCGGCACAACAAATGCTCCCTACTGTAACAGCGGGAGCTGTGTTTCGCCCGGAAGCATTACCTGTATTGAGATTGAAAACAGATGCCTTACCCTGGTTAAATGGAGTATGAAGGCAAGGTCAAATATGAATCTGTACGCCGCGCGCGAAGTTCTCGGAAATACCGTATGCCTGGATGAATATTAAATCCGCATGGTGATGGTATGCCTTTTCCCCTTTTCCGTTAAATAAATATATACGATCCTGCGGTCGCGCTCGCTGCGCTCCAGTATCCACTCGTCACTGATTTGCACCATCCGGGACAGCTTATGGTTATCCCTGACATTTCCGGGAACATAAGCTCCCGTTCCACATATTCCCCCAAAGGTTGTCGGAAAAATCCGTATCAGCGCCCATACCTTGCTCTCCTTTTCTTTTGTTGCAGCCCACAGACCTTTACTCCAGTATTTTTTCCGGGCGGAATTTAAGAAAATCCGAGGATACCAGATGATATCCGATTCCGTTTACCTCGCCGTGAAAGCTGTCATAAAAACGCGCTTTCCCGTGGCAGTGAGAATAAATCACCTTCTCTGCCCCGTATTCCTCCGCCATCTTCGTAAAACCACTCTCCATCTCGCCGATACTGGTCGGCGGATAATGCAAAAACATTACAAACTTTTGATATCCCGCCGCCGCTGCCGAGTCGAAAGACGCCTGCAGCCGTTTCAGTTCCCGGTCTCTGATCTTTTCAAAATGCTCCCGGGTATCCTTGCCTTCGTAGCAGTATCCCTTCGTCCCCACCAGCGCATACTCCCCGTAGGAGTAATGGTTATTCTGCAAAAACTCCAGCCTGCCCCGATAGCGCTCATTCAGCCCCGCAGTCTTTTTCGCGTCCCAGAACATATCGTGGTTCCCGCGCAGAAGGATCTTTCTGCCCGGCAGCGCCTCAATAAACGCAAGGTCCGCCCGGCATTCTGTCAGGCTGCGCCCCCAGGAATGATCGCCGGTAAGTACCACGGTATCCTCCTCTTTTACTTTTTTATGCCAATATTTCTCAATCTTTGCCGCATGGTTTTTCCATTCCCTGCCAAATACGTCCATCGGCTTATCTGTTCCAAAGGAAAGATGCAAATCGCCAATCGCATACAGCGCCACAATACCACTTCCTACTCTTCCCAGCTTTCCCCGCTGGCATAGTCAATACAGATTCCCGGCTGAATATTAAACACAAATATATGAAAACAGATCGCATCGCTGCCCAGCGACTGCGCTTCCATCTGTACGCCGCTTGCCACCAGGTTATCCCCCTCGTAAACCGGCGTCACACGGTATAAAACCATATCGCCGGTCGTTTTGATGTATTCAGCGACCTTGTTCTCCCAGGGAAGCATCCCGTTCACGTTCAGATATCTTGTCCCCGTAATCAGATTGCGTTCATTCGCATTCTCGCCCGTCAACTGGTAGCCGATCAGATGGCAGCGGTTATAGAGATACAAATCTTCTATACAGTCGTATTTTACCGTATGCCACCCGGAAGGCTTCACCTCTCCGATCGCCTCGCGCTCTTGGGTCGGCATCAGCTCCACGCTGATTTTTGCTTCCGCGTATCCGCACCTGCCAAGACTGTCCAGCTCACTATAAAATTCATACGGCACGGCAGCCTTTTGTTCTTCCGTAAAGACCGGCACATTGCCATTGACGGTTACATAAGCTTCCCCGTTATACTGCGGTATCTCCGCCAGGGCGCCGGTATCCGATACCGCCGCTTCCTCACCATCTTCCTTAAACTTTTGCAGTTCCTTTTCTGCCAGCTCCTTCGCCGTCTCTGCCGTCTGCGGCAGCTCCCGCACCCACGCGGCAAGCTTTTCTGCCGTCGCCTGCGTATGTGCCAGGCTCCCCGTCTGAACATACTCATACCCTGCGCAGCCTGCTGCCAGCACTGCAGCCAGGATCAGCAGCCTGCAAAAACGCCGCAGCCCGTCCCGCCGTCTTCTCCTTTTGCTATACTTCTTCCGTCTCTTCTTTGGCTTTGTGCTCATAGAGTCTTTCTATCCCCCGTTATACACATTCTACCATTCTTTTTCCTTTTGCGCCAACAACTCGTCGTGGTTCCCACATTCGAGGTCGCCTCACCCAGAATCAGCATCTTCGGATCCGCGACAAATGCCCGGGCAATGGCAAGAAGCTGGCGCTGTCTCTGCCGCTTTTTGTACCTCCGTCTCCGGCTCGCTGCGCAGCACTTCCCGAACCCTTTTCCACGAGGCAAGCCCCTTTGAAATATTCTGAAACAGCAAAACCAGCATCAGGATACCGTTGAGTAGCTGCGCCTGCAGGCGGAACAAAAGCGGATTCGCCCGGTACAGGCATAACAGCATACATCCGAGAATGAACGGAAACGCGCACAGAACAATTACGCCAAACCTCTGGTTCAAGCGAAACATAAAAAAATACTTCCAAGCGTCAGCGTCGAAGTACGAATCATCCCACGCACAAACTGTAATACAAAATTCTGTACCTGGGTAATATCATTTGTGACCCTTGTCACCAATGACCCCGTGCCAAAATGTTCCATCTGTGGAAAAGAAAACTTCATGATCCTGCGAAAACAGTCCTTGCGCATTTCATTTCCAATATTCTGCCCGGTCATATGGACAAATACATTATTCAGGGAACCGCAAACTCCGCCCGCCTGTGTATGTGGGATTTTCCATGCAGCCTTGTTTTTTTGCAAAATGTTAGGGCTATCTGATTTTTCTTTTATCAGATAGCCCTTTTAATGAATAATCGTAAGTTTCACTATATAACCTCCTGTTCTATGAAATTGTTTTTCGTCCGCTATGGATCTCTGCCTTTCATTGGAATCTCCTCCTTCTCGTTACATTCTTTGTAAACTTTCTGCGGAGAATTTTCTAAGATTAACGATTCATCCCATTGGACTGCCCTCCTATTGTTTGTGAATTTTCTTCTTCTACTTATTTCTTGTAGTAGTATCTTTTTTCTCTTTGTTTTTAATGATTTTATTGTAATCCATATTTCCGTTTTTGTCAAGTATATTTTTAAAACTTTTTATTTATTTTTAAGTTGTCTGACTATTCTTGAATAGTCAGACATTACAAGACGATTGTTTTAAAGCAGCTTGCCACATTCCTCCCGCCTGCACGATCTGATTCATCTTCTTCCATTTTTTCTCCATATCCTGCACAAGCTTAAACTGAGTTCGGCAACGGTCCAGATTCTGTCCCTCATAATGTGTCGCAAAATAATGGTCGCCCTGTAGATAATCTGTCAAAAATCGAAGCCCGCATTCTAGGGTCATCAGCTTTGCTCCCATCGGAAGCATCCTGCGCTCTGCCGCTGTCAGGCTGGGGCACGCTTCCAAAAAACCTCTGGTATAGATAGCAAACAATTCCAAGCTCATCTCTACCTTCGAAAGATCCTTTTCATCTTCTGCTGCCGTTGCCGCACCAAAACGTATGGAATCCCCAAAATCATACAAACTCAATCCCGGCATCACTGTATCCAGATCGATGACGCACAATGCTTTACGGGTTTTCGCATCTAACATCACATTGTTTAATTTCGTATCATTATGAGTAACCCGCAGGGGCAGTTTCCCTTCCTTTTGCTGTTCAAGCAAAATACCCGCTTCCTCTTCATGGGCAAGTGCAAATTCAATTTCCTTTTCAACAAACTGGCGGCGCCCATGCAAGTCTTCAAAAAGCGCCTCATGAAAAATGTGATAACGTTCAACAGTGTTGTGGAAATTAGCAATCGTTTCATGTAGTGTCGCCGCCGGAAAATCTGCCAACTGATACTGAAACTTCCCAAAAGCAACTGCACTCTGATAAAAATCTTCCGGGCTTTCCGGTCTTTGCAGGCAAACCGCATTCTCTATGTAATCATAGGCGCGCCAATAACCTCCATCCGATATATGTAAATAGTTTTCTTTTGAAATTGTCGGTATCAGCCTCATCACAGAGCGCGGATCATCGGTTCTTTCGCACAAATACGCAATCACGGCAGAAATATTCTCCATCAAAGCCGGCACATTATTAAATACCGTATGATTAATTTTTTGCAGAATATACTTATGTCCGCTTTCACACACAACCAGATAAGTCTCGTTAATATGTCCGCAGCCATGCCGTTTACAGCTTATCGCATGCGAATCCAGGCAGAACTGCTCCAGTATCTTGCCAAAATTATGGTTCATGCCAAAATTTCCTCCTTATAATTACAGCCCGGTATGGTAATCCAGACCGGGCTGCATCATCAAATCATCCGTTCATGCATTTTCAATATCATGCTTCTTTACGATTGCTTCTTCACCTGATTCCAGTGCATCGTAGGCCGCATACGCCAGTTCAATTGTTCTCAGCCCGTCGATCACATTCGCTCCCAGTAATTCTCTTCCCGTTTCGATATGACTGATATAATCATCAAAAATGTCTCCATGCTCTTTTGCCACCAAGTTAGGATAATGCAGCGCCACTTCTCCGTCCGTATACACTTCCAAACGCTGATTATTGTAAAGATCTAGGAATGCCGCCCCCTTCTCTCCTACCACACGCATCGTCACATCCCCCCACATAGGATCCTTCGGCCTGCGCGACCATGAAGCGTCAATCTGGAAAATTGCTCCTCCCGACATCATCCCCTGCATTACTGCAATATCCTCTACCGTTATGTTGTCATGCAGCGCATGTTTGGCACGTACGCTCACTGTCTCAAATTCCTCTTTTGTAAACCATCGAATGATATCCGCAATATGAACCGTGTGGTCGATAATGCATCCACCTCCATTTTTCGCCGGATCCAATACCCAGTCTGGTACTCCCGGTTCATACATTGAACCATGATTGGTCGCAGATATTGCGATAATTTTCCCAAAATAGCCCTCTTCTATCATTCTCTTTGTTTTTAAAACCGCCTCGTTAAAACGAACCGGAAATGTCGTCATAAAAGGTACCTTATACTTCTTTACAGCCTCCGCAATTTTTACACCATCTTCCGGATTGATTGCAATGGGCTTATCACAAAAGATTGCTTTTCCTGCTTTCGCCGCCGCAATACAATCCTCTGCATGGTGGTCGTTTGTCGACGTTACCAGAACTGCGTCAATAGCAGGATCTGCCAGCAGCGCATCCCGGTCATCATAATATTTTGCCCCAAACATCGCAAGCCACTCTTTCGCGAGCTCTGCATCCTCTTCATAAATCGCCGCTACCGAAACCCTGTCCCCCATATATTTCAGGGCTGGAATATGATTTCCCCTTGAATGCGGGTGTGCCAAGCTGATAATACCTAATCGCAGCATACTCAAACCTCCCATTCTTCTCTCAGGCAATCGCTATTGCCGTCTAAAAACACATGCCTGTCCGTCTGCGAGTTCTTCTACATACCGTTGGCTGCATTCTATAACACTTCCTGTTTTTGACAGCATATGCCCCTGGTTTGTATTGATCGGCTTCCATACGATCAGGGATCTGTCCGTAACAATTTCAAAATTCTCACACACGTCCTCCGCAGCTTCATCAAGGAAAAAACGCACGATCGTATTTTCGCCAAAGGTACCAATATAAGAAAGCACATTCATTCCCCTCATCAGATTTCCGTCTTTTTCTTTTCCAGCCAGAGCCGTTACCCGCTCTTTCCATTGAGATAATGTCTGCTCCAGGCTTCCACGTATGCATACGCACTGTGCTATCACCTGTTCTGCCTTTTCTCCCCGTTTCTGAATCAAATCACATGCGCGTTTCCACGGATTTTCTTCAAAATAACGTTCACCATTCATGATACCACTCCTTTTCCTCCAAACCGGAATCTGCTTAGGCGCCTTTCCCCATTCTTTCAGAGTCAAAGGCACAGCGCATGATCGCTTCTTCTGTCGCTTCTTCCGCTTTAAATTCTCCGGTCACTCTTCCTTCTGAAAGTACCAGGATACGATCACTGGCGCCAAGAATCTCAGGAAGCTCCGAAGAGATGAGAATAATTGCCATTTGTTCCTTTGCCATTTTTTCTATCAGTTGATGGATCTCTTTTTTCGCCCCTACATCAATTCCCCTCGTGGGCTCGTCCAGAATCAAGAGGGTAGGCTTACATGCCAGCATCTTTGCCAAACAACATTTCTGCTGGTTTCCTCCTGATAATCTGGCAATCTGCTGTTCGCCTGATGTCGCTTTTATTCGCAATTTTGCCTGATACTCTTCATAAAGCACATTTTGCTTTTCCTCATCAATCAAACCATTGGTGCAGATTTGTCCCAGATCTGCCAGAGAAATATTCTCCTTCAAGCTTCGCAACGGAATAATTCCTTCCCGCTGTCGATCCTCTGAAACATAACAGATTCCATGTTTAAGCGCCTCCTTCGGCGAAGTAACCTTTATCTGTCTGCCGTTGAGATAAATAGAACCGCTGTCATAATGGTCGAGTCCAAAAATACAACGCGCAATCTCTGTTCTCCCTGCCCCCATTAAGCCGGACAGCCCCAGCACTTCACCAGATCGCACTTCAAAACTCACAGGTTCAAACGCGCCTTTGCGTCCCAGGTTTTCCACCTTCAAGACAGGCCTCGCATTCCAGTCTATCTCTGCTTTTTCACGTGAAAACACATCGTTTACCTCACGTCCCACCATCAGCTTCGTCAATTCCTGCTCGTTTGTCTCTTTCACCGGCATCGTAGTAATGTATTCCCCATCTCTGAGCACTGTAACTTCATCACAGATCTCGAAAATCTCCTGCAGGCGGTGCGATACATATATAATTGCGATTCCGGCAGCCTTCATTTCACGGATCACATGGAATAGCTTTTCTTTATCCGCGTCCGTGATGGCAGAAGTAGGCTCATCCATGATCACCAGCCACGAATCTGCACTCATCGCTTTGGCAATCTCCACCATCTGTTGCTGACTTACGGAAAGACTGCGTACCTTTCTTCCCACATTTACCTTCAAATTCAGCTTGTCCATAAATTTTTCAGTTTCTTTCGCCATCTCAGCAATAGAGAGAAACAGTCTTCCCCGCCTCTTTTCCTTGCCGAGGAAAGCATTCTGGGTGATGCTCAATTCTGGCACAAGGGCAAATTCCTGATAGATAACGGATACACCAAGCTTTCTTGCATCCAGCGTAGAATGAATCTCGACCGGTATACCATCCATTACTATACTCCCACTGTTTTTGGTATACGCACCGGAAAGAATCTTGACCAGGGTAGATTTCCCCGCGCCATTTTCTCCCATCAGTGCATGTACCTTTCCGCCCTCAATTTTCAAAGACACGTCCTTTAATACTGGAACACCAGAAAAGCTTTTACAGATATGCTGCAGTTCCAGGACGTGATGAGTATTTGTATGCATCACTTCAATCGCTTTATGATTATCGGCACTTAAACTCTTCTCTTTCTTTACAAAAAGATCCTTTGCCGAGGCAATCGTCTGATCCGCCAATACAGCAAGCAGAACGCAAACGCCTTTTATAATATAATTCCAAAAAACAGAAATATTGATCATATTGATTCCCAGAGTGATGATCCCCATCAGCAGACAGCCAAGAAAGGTCCCGCCTATGGTGCCGATGCCACCCATCAGACTGGTTCCACCGAGCACAACTGCCGTAATAACGGTAAACTCCAGCCCTTCACCTGCCAACGGCTGTGCGGAACTGGCACGCCCCACCGTAATAATAGTAGCAATACCGCAGATAATCCCTGTAATCACGTAGGTAAAGAAAATAAATCTTTTCGAATTGATTCCCGATGCATGAGCCGCTTTTGGATTGCCGCCTACCGCATATAATTGGATACCAAATTTCAGATTTTTTATCGCCCACATCCAAAATACAATAAATACCACTAATACGATCACCACAGTTGGTATGACAAATCCGCCCACATTCCACTGTCCGTTTCCAAGCCACTTAAATATCGTATTGGATACTACAATCCTTTGGCTGTCAGTGAGCAGTAACGTCAGTCCCTTACAGAAGGTCTGCATCGCCAGCGTAGCTATGAATGCACTGATGCCAAGATACCCGCACAGAAATCCATTGATCACACCGATGAGAGTACTGACTGCCAACGCAGCAATCAGGCCGGCTACTGCACCAGAGATAGTTTCCGCACCGACATAATTGAGCACAATTGCCGCAACCGCGCCGCTCAATGCAATATTTGCGCCAACAGAAAGATCGATCCCGCCGACAATAATCACCAATGTCATACCAACAGAGAGAATTGTGAAAACCGATGATTGGCGTATCAGATTCGTCAACGTCATGGCGCTGGCAAAATTCGTGATCGTAAACGAGAATATGATAAAAAATACTGCTACGATCCCAAGTAAAATAAGATATCGCTTCGCCATCGCTGACATTTTATGATTCTTTAGTCTTGACATATATAACCTTGCCTTTCCGATGCAGCTTCATTTTGCAGGTATCAGGGGCGTTGCGCCCCCAAATCCCGCTGTTTACAATATGGATAACTATTCTTTAGTCGGTACAAAGCTGTCACTAAATTCTTCTCTATAAGAAGCGGCATCCACGATTTCTCTTGCTTCCTCAATGGAAACTACCGAATAACTGTTGCCATCGATCTCTGTCAAACCGTTGTCCTCAATAAACTGCAGCATCTCATCGCCTGCTACCTTATAAGTCGGCAGATACTGATCGATCGCCATTTCTTCACCTTCAAATAACCGTCTTGCAATTACAATTCCCCAATAGCCGAGGCGCTCATTACCCACCACATTATCCAGCAGATAATCGCCTGCTTCGAGATGATCCAGAGAAGTTGGGTCGCCATCATTCGTGGAAATCGTAATGTCAGCTCCTGCATTCATAACGCCCTGATATGCGCCAAAACTCATACCGGATGCAATAATATGCATATGGAGCAGATCAGAATTAGAACGGCAAAGGTCTTCCGCTACTGTCATGGAAGTGTTAGCATCCCACTGCCCCATTCCTGTCACTAATTTAAGATTGGGGAAATTCGCAATGGCATCCGTAAATCCTTTCTGCCTATTTTCCGAAACTAGATTTCCTGCACTACCTACTACCAGGGCAACCGACCCTTCCTGATCCTGATAATAAGTACCAATTGTCATTCCTGCAAAATAAGCATCCACATAATCAGGGTAAATCAGGTTATAGTTACTGTCGCCTTCCACCTTGCTTCCCGCTGTCAATACAATGACACCTGCCTGCGTTGCCTCATTGACAACGTCAACAATTCCTGCCACGTCACTGGAGTCAATCCATATCGCATCTACTCCCTGCTGAATAAAACCACGAATCTGGTCAATCTGTGTATCAATGCTTCCATCACAGGCTTTCCATACCAGTTCACAATTGTAATCCTCAGCTGCATAATCTGCCCCTTTCTTAATCAGGACCAATCCAGCGTCACTAAGGTTAATACAGGACATGCCAATTACCATTTTTTCTTCTGACTTGTCCTCCTCTGCCCCTGCGCCGATCGCCGGAACAAATACTGCCGCCATAAGTGTCATAACCATTGTAAGAATCAGTGACTTCCTTTTTTTCATGTTTCTTTCCTCCTTTGAATTCATTTTATTCCAGAGCACTATGCTCTAAAATCCACTATAAATCTGTCAGTTTTTGCCATTCGCTTCACGCATATTGGCAAACGCAGCATCTACAACGATTGCCAGCAAAATGACACCACCCTTAATCGCAGACTGTGCATTCACCGGAATGTTCATAAAAGTCAATGCATTGATCAGGACACCCATAATCAAAGTACCGATCACAGTACCGCCGATCGTCCCCTTGCCGCCCATCGTGCTTGTTCCGCCGATTACCGCCGCTGCAATTGCATCCATCATAGAACCCGATCCAAGATTAGGAGAGATCTGTCCTACCCGACTGACAGTTAAAAGAGCCGCTACGCCAAGAAAAAGCCCTTCCAATACATAAACCTTAAATTTCTGCCAGGATGTGTTAATACCACAGTAATTTGCTGCGCTTTCGTTACTGCCGAGCGAATAAGTTGCTACTCCCAGCCGCGTCCTGTAAAGGATAATAGCAGCAATAACTGCCATTGCCAGAAAGCAAACTGTCTGAAATGGAATTACGCCAAACAACTTCCCGCGTCCGATGAATCCTACGGCATCCGCATAGAGAAACATCAGCTCCCCTTCCGAGGTCCAATAAGTAATTCCTTCCGCTATCGACATCATGCCCAGAGTTGCTACAAATGGCAGCAGTTTTAATCTGGTGATTAAAAATCCGGTAAAAGCGCCGACCACCGCCCCAATCAGCAGACACAAAAGAATCAATACGATTGTCTTTTCTCCTGCGTTCACATAAACAATACTTGATACGACAGCAATCATTGTCAGGCTCGTCTCCATCGCAAGATCGATCCCTCCTGTGATAAGGACAAATGTTACCCCTAATGCCATAACACCCTTCGCCGCATTTTGCTCAAGTATCCCCAACAGGTTTCCCGGTGATAAAAACGATGGATTTGCAATGGCTGCGGCAGCCATAAGCACAAGAAGAATCCCAATATTGACCATCCGGTTAAATTCTATATGCAAACCATGTTCTTTTTTGAGTCTCGGCATTCTTTTTCCCTCCAGGTAAACCAAATTTCTATTCGCAACTACAGTGTAACGGGCATTCCTGTCTGTAGTGACTTTCTGCAGGCATCAATAACCTTTACTGCCAGCACCGCCCTCTCATTATTAACAAGGTATTCTTTATTATGGATCGTCGCGTCACAAAAATGTAACAGCTCCGCCTTTAATGCTCCCTGAATTTCCCCGTTAAATTCTGGCCAGTAGGTCATCTCAGGATAATCTACCCAGTCATTTTTATGATAAATCTCCAGCCCCTGGTTCTTGATATCAAGGTATCCCGTTGCTTCCGTTCCAAAGACATGCGCTCTTGCAACAAACCCCAGCGATTCACTAGCATGTGCCCAGAACAGATGAATCACTGCGATCGTGCCATTATCAAAGGTGATTGTATTAAAGGTCGCATCCCCTTCATTAACTGCACGCTCACCATTAAACTGTCCGTTGACTTTATCAACAGCCTGCGCATATACCCTGACAGGCTTTGCCTCTCCTGCAAAAGTGAGCATTGCTTCAAAATCATGTACACCCATGTAATGGTACATGGATATCGCGCCATGCAATCTCTGCGGAACCCCATTTGTCGAGGAACGCTCCAGATACATATTGGTCACTTCGCCAAAATCACCATCTGCAATACGCTGCGCCATAATCTGATATTTGGGATCAAAATGCAACACTTGTCCTACCATCATGCGTGTCCCATGCTTCTTTACAAGCGCCATAATCTTATCTGCATATTCTCCATCCTGCGCGATTGGTTTTTCCAGCAGTAAGGCTTTTCCTGCTTCAATTACCGGTTTTGCAGCATCATAGTGAAAATGTTCAGAAACTGCCACGCTGCAGGCGTCGATCTCTTCTCCTAAAGTATCCAGCATTTCCTTTGTATCATAAAAAGCCCTACATTTTTCATCCTGTGCCAAACGTTCTTTATTAATTGAAGCTGCAAGGGCATCTGCCATTTCCTGATTAAAGTCACAAACCGCAACTAAATTAGCATTGGGCAGCTTTTCATAAATCCTTGCATGGTTGCTGCCGAAATAACCACAGCCGATTACAGCTACGTTAAGCATTTTCGTATCCTTCATCATCCATTCCTCCTAACTTAAACCTCTTATTTTACAACCATACGGAAATCAATTGACCTCGGCGGTATACAATGCTCCTTTACATAACTTTGTGCTTCCTCCAAGCTCATATGATTACCCGGCTCTAAAAGCAGCTTTCTTACATGATAACGGTAATACAGATCTGTAAGCGTATTATCTCCTTCACGGATGCAAGCGATATCCCTTGTAAAAATAGACTCTATAAATTCAAAGTCTGGCTGCTCCAACTCTACAGATGCCACCGCCGCCTGCATGGAAAGACGATCCTGTGATTGAAACTCCTTCGGCAGCGAAACGTAAAATTCCCACGCCCGGGCAAACTGGCAAGTTTCTAATAGCAAATCCATAAACTCCTCCGAAAAGCCTTTGTCAATTGTGAAGTTTTCCAGGTTCACAGCCTGCTCCATAAGCTCGACTGCCCTTTCTGTCTCGCCTTTTTGCTTTGCATCATAGGCAAGGTTTCTCAATGCAAATGGAGAACGGCACATTTCCAGGGACTTTTCCCACTGGGAGGCTCCTTCCTCTCTTTCACCCAGTTCATATAACATGACTCCCAAATGCAGCCTTGATAAATAGTGATCGCCTCCCTCCGCTTTCAGGCTGTTTTTTAAAAGCGGCAAATATTGAACATCAACCATCCAGCTCGCAGGGGCAATATCCGGACTCTCCTCTGGCAAATATCCTTTCTCTATCAAGCATAACCAGGGTTGCTGTTCAAATCCAATGGAATCCTCTGGAAAATGCATGCTTACAGGAATCCTGCACCCTCTCTTCGCTTCTAACGCTCCCCACCCCGAACCAGCAGATAAAATCTCTGTCACCGGTAATTGTGCCTTTTTCATAAATTCTCTGTCATAAGCTTCAATTCTCTCAGCGGGCATTACCGCATGCACGATATCACTTAAAAACCTTTGCGCCCTCTCATAATCCTCATCATAAGCTTTTCCTATTTCTGTCGTATAAGCCTCACCAATCACTTGGGTAAATGACCAGCTTGTCCGTCCCGGAATATAAATGGAGTTCAACTGCGTAGGCGCCAGACCTGCCTGCAGCTCTACGTAATTACCTTCCTCTTTGTTTGCTAAATATTCACACCAACGCTGTCCGCCTTCATGAGACCCCCAGCAGAACATCTTGCGGAAACGCAGCGGCAAAGTTGATGCTTCATAAAAAATCCGTCCGTCTTCATATACTCCTGCACTCCAACAATTATTCACATCTGCCGGATTCTGGAAGAAAAATTCATTCGAATAAGTTGCATTTGCCGGATAACTGGAATCCTTTCCCGGCAGCGTAGGCAAAAATGGCAATTCTGTCCGTCCAAACACACGAATCGGATTTGTATTATCACTGATGCTATCGGGATCAAGATAAATCACATCCCGCGTCCCCGAAAATACCCGAAGCCCCTTTGTCGCCTGTACGGCAATATTCGTCCACCAATACATGGATTTCTCTTCTTCATCCAGATTATGAATCGTGACTTTTACATAGAGTGCCTCCGCATCATCCGGCAAATGAAAATCCAGTTGAACGAACAGGCGCTTCATACGTTCAAATTCATACATCCTTAAAAATTCCTCGCCATCTTCTGCCTTTATCCGGGCAAAAAATACCGGACTGCTGCTATAGACAACGTGCCCATACTGCGCACAGTTCCATTCCACCCCGCCGGAAAACCATGCGTTTCGGATGCCAAGATTTGCCGGCTGAAAAACCGGATTGGTATACAATATCTCTTTCCCCGTATCTTTATGTTTCAGTGACCAGAGCCGCCCGCCCTGTTCCGGCAGAAAAACAGCAATCAGTTTATTATTTTTCAGCACCACCGTCTTTAACTCAATCTGCCGTTTTTTTCTGTCATATTTATCCAGCATTTTATAGGGCAGCACCCGAAATCCCGTATTCGCCCCCAAAAGCTTTTCTTCCTCCGGCAACAATGTCCCGTCACCGCGCGACGGTTTGTCTTTCTCAATATCCCGAAATACCGGAAGGGGATTATCTCCCTTTACCGTCGTTCCAAGTATTTTCCTATACTCCAGCCTTGTTTTCATGTACATTCTCCTTCCCTATTCAAAATGCAATTACCAAAGCTCTTCTTTATATATCCCCTGTGCCTTCATTTCCTGTATGGCATCTGTTACTGATTTAAGATCCTCATAATAAGTAACACCATACCAGGTTTCTTCACACGGCAACACATGCACAGATACTCTCCTCTCCTCTATCAGCCTGCTTATAACAGAAGGTAAGAAATACTCACATTTTTGTGGATTTACCGACAGATTTTCCTGTAGAAATTGCGGAAACCGACGCCACAACTCTTTTGTTATCCTCTCTGAAAATCCCCATAGATTCATAGATACAACCGTATCACCAGAAATTTCTATAAAATGCACCCCATCCTCTGTATAGCATGCATTATCGCCAGCCTTATAGATTTGTGTCCGTTCAGTAATGCCGCAGAGCAAACCGCCCTCCACCTCGCAAACTCCTCTTGACACTGCTCCATGCTCTGTGACAGTATTGCGAAGCCGATAACCCACCATTGCATATTGGCTGTCATCCTCTAATCTGCTTAGGAATCTGTAAATGACGGCAAATGCTTCCGCTCCATAAAAATCATCTGCGTTGATCACTGCAAATGGTGCATCCACAACTGTACTGCAGCATGCGATCGCATGGCCTGTCCCCCAAGGCTTTGTCCTTCCTTTTGGTACTTCAAACCCCTGCGGTAGCGCCGATATCTCCTGAAATATGTAATTCACCTGAAACCATTGCCCCATCCGGTCGCCAATACTCTCTTTAAATGCCTTTTCAAAATCTTTCTTTATGATAAACACAACCCGCCGGAATCCTGCCCGCCACGCATCATACAGTGAAAAATCAATGATCAAATGATTTTTCTTATCCACCGGCTGCATCTGTTTCAGCCCCCCAAATCTGCTGCCCATCCCTGCTGCCATAATTACTAATATCGGTTCTTTTTTCATTTAAGCGCCACTTGTCCCCTCATAAATTCATCAATAATTTATTCTTTTCCCTCTGTTTTTGTATTTTTTGCCACTTTTTTCAATCATATGCAAATGTCTTTTTGTCATTTTTACTAATTTCTAAATCTTGTAGTTATTATATGCGCACAAAACGCACAATTATAGAACTCAAATCCCCTTTTTTAGCAAAATCTTTCGAAAAAGAATTATTTTCATATATTTACCATAAAACCAAATATCCAAATATTGCCTTACCCACTGATTTTTGCTAAACTAAAAACCAACACAAAACCCTTATTCAATTGGCGGTGGTCGGATGAACGTATTTTATAACAACGAACAATTACTAACCTTAATCTCTAATATTTATGAGCTTACCGGAATCTGGATCAACATCCATGAGCTGTCCGGTAAAGATATCCAGATACGGAATAAGCATACTGATTTCTGCCGGGCGGTCAACGATATCCCGGAAGGACATGCCCGCTGTGTCAGCTGCGACGCCGCTGCCGCAAAAATCTGCAAGGGAATCAAAGCTGCCTACCATTACCGCTGCCATGCCGGCATCTGTGAAACGCTGATCCCGATCTTTGACAACGGGGAAGTCATCGCTTATCTCGGTTTTGGGCAGCTCCTGAATGAATCGCCCCTCGAGGAGCAGTGGGAACACACAAAGAATACTCTCGCCTGGTATCACGGCGACCTTGACAGCCTGTACCAAAAATTTCTCAGAATTCAGCAATACTCTGAGAAAAAAACAGCCGCGCTCACAGAAATATTAAAAACGATGGCAGACTACGTCCAGTCCAGCGGCGCCGTAGCCTCCACTAAATATTCCGATCTGCAGCGTCTTGAGATGTATCTTACCCAGCATTACACAGAAAAGCTTACACTAAAACAGGTATCGGCGAACCTGGGATTCGGGGCTACCAAACTCTGCGCTTTGGCAAAGCTCCTCTCCAACGGGCACTCCCTTACCTGGCTGATTGCTTCCTATCGCATCGAAGCCGCTCAAAAGCTGCTGGCTGCCAGTGATAAGCCCATATCCGAAATTGCTATTATTGTCGGTTATGAGGATTACAACTATTTTACAAAAGTATTTAAACAGATCGTGGGGATCACTCCCCGTATGTACCGGAATACGCAACTCGAGCAAAAATCCGGCAGTGTCAGGGGATTGGGAAAAGCAAATTTACCCGGAAATAAATAAAGCCAACATTTCCGCTTTTTGAACGGAAATGTTGGTCTTTCTGTTTTTTCTGATTCAGCGTTTGACAAAATATTCTTCATACCACACCAGAAACGTATAAATCGTCCATATCTTTCGCCAGTTATCCGAATTTCCGGCGATGTAGTCAGCAAAAATGGCATTGATTTCTTCCAGATTGAAAAACTTCGCCGCCACCTCACTGCGAAACTTCGCCTGCACGTCCTGATTGTAACGGGCGTCCGCCATCCAGATGCGGATCGGTACAATGAAGCCCAGCTTCTTGCGGAATGCGATTTCCTCCGGCAATACCTTTGCCGCCGCCGTGCGGAATGCTATCTTGTTCTGCTCCTCACTTACTTTATATTTTGACGGCATCCGCGACGCAATGTCAAAAATCCTCGTGTCAGTAAGTGGCATCCGCACTTCCAATCCTGCTGCCGTACTCATCTTATCCACATTTAAGTAGATATCCCCCTCCAGCCAGATCTGGATATCCACATCCGACATCCTGGAAAGCGGATCCAGTCCTTCTGTCTCTTCATAAATGCTATGGACCAGCTCGATCGGCAAAACATCCGGGTCGTATTTTTTGAGGATTCTCTTCTTTTCCTCCTCTTTCATGATGTTGGTATTGCCGACATAAAAAGTCTTCAGATTCTCTCCATAGCGCTCTGCGTTGCGGTACATATTATAGCCCCCGAAAAATTCATCGGAGCCTTCCCCCGAATAACAAATCTTCGTATGCTCAGCCGCCGCCTGGCATCCAAGCGCAAAAACAATCGCGGAAGCGTCCCCAAGCGGCTGCTCCATATGATACATCACATAGGGAACCGCTGTGAAATATTCCTCCGGCTCGATCACACGCCGGGAGAATTTGCGTCCGAGGATCTCAGCGGTCTGTGCCGCCATGCCCGACTCGTCAAAACGCGCCTCCTCATAACCGCAGGAATCGGTCATCTCTACATCCGACATTGCCAGCACATAGGAAGAGTCTACCCCGCCGGACAGAAAAGATTCCGCTGTCTCGTCCTCTGTCTTGACCTCCGGCATAATTTTCTGCAGCGTTGTATGGATCTCGTCCGCCCAATCTTCCAGCAACTTGCTCTCATCGGGATGAAATTCCGGCTTCCAGTAACGTTCTATTTTCAGTATGCCGTTTTGCCAGGTCAGATAGCGCCCCGGCATAAGTTTTTTAAGCCCCCGGAAAAAAGTATTTTCTCCCGCCACGTACGTCAGGCTCAAATAAATCTGCAGCATCTCCTCATTGAGCTTTTTCACAAAGCCCGGCTGCTCCATGATCCGGCGGATGCTTGTCCCATAGAGAAGCTTCCCGTCTTCCGTCTCATAATAATAAAACGGCTTTGTGCCAAACTGGTCCCTCAGGCAGAAAAGCTTCTGCTCCTCTTCATCCCACAGGGCGAGGGCGAACATCCCATGCATATGATTGCCCATATCACATCCCCAAGCCTCATATGCCTTCACTAAAATTGCCGCTTCCCGCTCCTCTCTCGGCAGCGCTTTCTCAATCCCCAGCTCTTTGCAAAGCGCCTCCCAGTTGCGGATATGCCCTCTGTATTCCTGTACTTTTATCATAAGTATTCCTCCACCTAATTCTTCGAAAAGATTCTGGAGCTATTATATCA
>CAZAQD010000002.1:63382-97187 GCA_964487425.1 uncultured Marvinbryantia sp.
ATCATAAGTATTCCTCCACCTAATTCTTCGAAAAGATTCTGGAGCTATTATATCATTATTTTACGGCAAGGTCACTCCTTTAAATATATTTTTCGTGCAGCCGGCAATACCATATAGCAGCATCAAGGTAACGGTTAAAAGGGGAATCAGAGGCGCCCTTCCTTTCAATATAAGAAAAATCAGAATCATGACGGCGGTAAAAAAATCCAGCAGCACCATGATATTCTGCTTATTGACCCTGTCCGCAATGATTCCGCCCACCGGCGACATAAGAATCGCCGGAATAAACGCGCAGACAATGACCGTGCCAAACAGCGCCGCCGAACCCGTCTGGTTCAACAGATACAGCGGCAGGGCAAAACGGAGCACCGCATTGCCAAAAAGGGAAATAATCTGTCCTGCCACAACCAACATAAAATCTTTTGAAAACATTCCTTGCCTCATCGTCTTTTCTCTCTCCATTTTAATACCAACCGTTGGTATGTTTTTGATTCAAAATATATCCGCCCATTTTTCAGGGCAGACTATCTTTGCGCTTATTTATTTTTTTGGCAAATGGATGCGAGCTGCTGCAATCTTTCCAACATCTCTTCATCCACAATATCCAGCCCCAATCCTTTCATCATCTGGGCAAAGACCATAAATTTGCGGTAGGATTTCTCCTCTGTATCATCAAATATCATCGGATTCATCCAGATATTCGCCGCCAGAAGCACCAGATCTGCCAGCTCCGCCGGGTACTCTTTGCAGATGGAGCCGTCGGCAATCCCCTGTTCTATGATCGGCTTAATATAATCCGGCGCCGCCTCCTCTATCGTCTCCTGCATAATACTGAAAATAAGGCGCGGATTGTTGCTCAGCTCAAGCGCTACCTTAAAGATTTCATCCTGCACGGGCCTGCTGATCGATTCCTTAAAAATTTGTCAAGCATTCTTCTGCTGATACGCCTGCAGAATCTCTTTTAAGTACACCTGATACTCCAGCCGTACCTTTTCCGGCCCGGCAATCTCCATCTGACTGCCGATGCCCGTTACCCAGCCAAAGAACTGGCGGCTTACTGCCGCCAGGACATGGACCCGGAAATGCTCTTTATCCGCCGGGATGAGCATGGTATCCGCCCCAAAGCGGTCGATAATAACGCCCGCCAGGTCATTATGGCAATACAGGGTAACATCCATATCCTCGCCGCCATACATGCCAAACGTCTTTTTAGAAAACTTTGCCAGGTCGAAGTTCTCAAAACGCTCCTTCCCCAGCCTCTGTGCATCCTCCAGCTTCATTTCCTGCATCTTATCCACCCGGTAATGCTTGATCTTATCTGCTTTTTCATCATAAGCCACCAGATAATAATTCTCGTCGTTCCAGGTGAGGCTCCACGGCGAAACCAGATAACGCGCACCGCCTTTTTTCGGCGTCAGTTTCTTTTTCACCGTCCACTCACAATATTGAAACGTAATCTTCCGGTTTTCATAAATCGCCGCATGTATCACGTCAACATTGGCAAAAATCGTTTCATTTCCCGCCTTAGGGCGGTTATAGATAAAAACCTGCCGCTGCAGCAGGCTGGCGTTATGCCTGCTGGTGAGCCGCTGCAGCTTTTTTATCAATTCCTCTGATTTTCTGGCGGTGATAAATTTTGAGGACTGCACGGAATCCACCAACAGCTTCAGCTCCGGCAGCTCAAATTCTCTCTCGTCCACATAATATCCCTGGGTATTTCCTTTTACCTGCCGGATATGCATGCCAAATATCTTCAGCCGTTCCACATCGCCATAGATTGTCTTGCGGTTGCAGGCAATATCGTAGCGCATCTCCAGCCTGCCGCACAATTGCGCCGCATTCAAAATATGGTTTTTATCCGTCTCCTCAAGAAGAATCCGCATCAGATACAGAATCTTTAATTTTTCCTCCGCCATGTCTTCTCTCCCTTTTCAGCCCGGGATATCCGGCGGTTAGTCATCCAGATATTCCCGGTACTCTCTTTCGCTGGCAAATAGCATATACACGCCTTTTACATATCCCATATAGCCTTCTGCGATTACATATCCCTTCATATTGCACCTCCATGATCGATATCGTCTGCCTGATGATACCTATCATGCCACATCCGCTGTCCCTCTATGCGGACAATGGATCAAAAGATGCAAAATATTTTTACCGGATTCTTTCCGTATGCCTGCAGTTTGGAAATCCGCCGCATCCCCAGAACTCGCCGTATCTTCCGTTTCTCTTTCTCATGATTTCGCCGCAGCGCGGACAGATTTTCGCATTTGCATTGCTGTTCTTATATTTTTCAATCTCCGGTGCCATGCATTCAAAGACCTGCTGGTTCATCCGGCAGTCATTCAATGCCCTGTGGGCGCCCTGCGGGGAAATTCCATAAAACCCTGCCAGGTCAACCAGTTTATATCCCGCCAGCCCCGGCAGGCAGCGTCTCGCCAACTGCAGCGTATCCACATAGTCATTGCCCGGTATCTGTCCGAACAGCCTCTGCGCATCCCGGTAAATAAACTTCATATCAAAGGTATGGATATTATGCCCGACCAGAACATCATCCCCTGAAAATTCCAAAAACGCCTCCAGTACATCGCCAAACGCCGGGGCATCGCACACCATCTCGTCCGTAATCCCGTTTACCCGGCTTGCCGCATAGGGAATCGGCATACCCGGATTTACCAGGCTGGTAAATTCCTGCGCAGCCTTTCCCCCTCTTACCCGGACTCCCGATATCTCAACCACCTCGTCACAGACCGCCGATATTCCTGTCGTCTCCAGGTCAAATACCACGTAATCCGGCAGATATGTTTCCAGTTTCCTTCCTCTTTTGTCACTTAACATCATCCGTTTTCCTCTCCTGCCAACTGAGATGGACAAATCAATTTCCTCAATTGTAACATTTCCAAAATAGAAAGGCAACCGTGCAGTGCCGGGAGAATGTGGGCAAAACCTTATAAAATGATTTGATGAAAAATAAAACTATGCTATACTGATAAAAAGACAAATACATTTCAGAAAATATACAAAAGGAGAAAAAATATGGGGATTGTTGTGCTTGGAGCGGTGTTTGTGGATATAAAGGGCTATCCTCTTGATACTTATATTCCCAGAGGACGAAATGTGGGGCGCGTCGAGCAGGTGCATGGCGGCGTCAGCCGGAATGTGGCGGAGAATATTGCCAACGTAGAGCTCCGTCCTACCTTTGTCAGCCTGGTAGATGACAGCGGTATAGGCGATGATGTCATTAAAAAGCTGAAAAACCATAAAGTCAATACAGATTATATCCGTAAGGTTCCGGACGGAATGGGTACATGGCTGGCTGTATTCGATAATGACGGAGACGTATGTGCAGCCGTTTCCAAACGTCCAAACCTTCTGCCTATCCTGGATATTCTGGATGAGCACGGCGATGAAATCTTCCGCGATGCGGACAGTATCATCTTTGAAATTGATATTGAAAAAGAAACGGCGAAGAAAATTTTCCAGTTTGCGGAAAAATATCAGAAGCCGGTATATGCGGTGGTTTCCAATATGAGCATTGCCATAGAACGGCGCGATTTCTTAAAGCGTGTGGAATGCTTTGTCTGCAACCAGCAGGAGTCTGGGATTTTATTTTCTGAAGATTATTCAGAAAAAACGCCGGATGAGATGGTGGATATCCTCGCTGAAAAGATCAAGCAGGCGCAGATCAGGCGCATGGTAGTGACAATGGGCAGCGAAGGCTCCGTTTATGCGGATATAGAGGGGAATAAAGGGTTCTGCCCTCCGCAGAAGGTAGATGTCAAGGATACGACCGGCGCGGGAGACTCCTTTTTTTCCGGTGTCGCCATCGGTCTTACCTACGGAAAAACGCTGCGGGAATCCTGTGAGATCGGCACCAGGCTTGCGGCATCTGTGATCTGCACCTCCGAAAATGTATGCCCGCGGTTTTTACCGAGCGAATTTGAATTAAATGTAAAAATGGAAGATTAATACCTATGGCAAATATCATTGAAATTACAGATTTTTCCGCTCCTGAGCTGGATATTTACGCACGCCTTACCGAAGCGCAGCTTCTCAACCGCCACGAACCCGAAAAAGGGCTCTTCATTGCCGAAAGCCCGAAGGTAGTGGAACGTGCCCTTGATGCCGGCTGCACGCCGGTGTCCCTTCTGCTGGAGCGAAAACATATTGCCGGGCAGGCAGCTCACATTCTGTCCCGCTGCCCGGATATCCCTGCCTACACTGCAGAATTTGAGGTTCTGACACAGCTTACCGGTTTTCATTTAACCCGCGGCGTCCTCTGTGCCATGCGCCGCCCGCCTCTGCCGGATGTGGAAGAGGTATGTGCAGGCGCCCGCCGGATCGCGATACTGGAAAATGTTATGAACCCTACCAATGTAGGGGCAATTTTCCGCTCTGCCGCCGCCCTGAACATGGATGCCGTACTGCTTACGCCCTCCTGCAGCAATCCGCTGTACCGCCGGGCAATCAGAGTTAGTATGGGTACGGTTTTCCAGATTCCCTGGACATTTCTTGGAAAGGAGGCAGACGGCTGTGAACGGGTGGATATAAAACGCCTGAAAAAATCAGGCTTCAGGACTGCCGCTATGGCATTGGAAGAACGTTCTCTCAGAATTGATGATCCCCGGCTTTTGACAGAGGAAAAGCTCGCCATCATTCTTGGTACAGAAGGAGACGGGCTTACTTCCTCTACAATTGCCGATTGTGATTACACCGTGCGGATTCCCATGTCACACGGAGTTGATTCTTTAAATGTTGCCGCTGCCAGCGCTGTCGCTTTCTGGCAGTTGGGAATGCGCCGCCTCTAAGGCGGTGCGCATCACATCTGCGCCGCCGGCAGGCACAAGGCGGCATCGCCGCTTGTTCTCTTTGCCTGCTTATTACTCACTCTTCTGCGTGCTGATGCTGACTCCGCGGCTTCTGTCACCCTGCGGGTTTACCCCGAATTCATAATCATTTCCCGGAAGAATAATATTCAGTACGATACCCGCAATCGCCGCAATGGCAAGCGCCGTCAAGGTGATGGATGCCGTTCCGATCCGGAATGTCACCCCGTCTCCGAACCCGAGCCCGCATACAAAAATAACGCCGACAATAATCAGATTGCGTGATTTCGTCAAATCCACTTTATTCTCTACCACATTGCGGACACCGATCGCAGAGATCATACCGTAAAGCATAAAGCTTACGCCGCCGATGATCGAAGCCGGCATCGTGCTGATAATCGCCGATACCTTGGGAATAAAGCTGATAACAATCGCAAATACCGCCGCGATGCGGATTACCAGCGGATCGTACACATGGCTGAGCTCCAGCACGCCTGTGTTCTCACCGTATGTCGTATTTGCCGGGCCGCCGATCAAACCGGCAAACGCCGTCGCAAGTCCGTCACCCATCAGCGTGCGGTGAAGTCCGGGCTCCGCAAGGAAATTTTCGCCGACCGTCGCGGAGATCGCCGACATATCCCCGATATGCTCCATCATCGTCGCAATGGCGATCGGAGCCATAACAAGAATCGCTGTCAAATCAAATTTGCAAATCTGAAATGGCGGCAGCCCCACAATATTGGCAGAGGCGATTGCAGAAAAATCAATAATCGCCGAACCATCCGGGTTCAATATGCCGCAGGCGTTCATGAGTACCGCCACTATGTAAGAGATCGCCACTCCCATCAGGATCGGGATAATCTTAAACATTCCTTTTCCCCAAATGTTAAATACGACGATAACCGCCAGCGCCACCAATGCCAAAAACCAGTTGGTCACCGCATTGCTGATTGCCGACTCCGCCAGACTCAAACCGATACAGATAATTACCGGGCCGGTCACAACCGGAGGCAGGAACCGCATCACGCGCTTAACGCCAACCAGGCGGATAATCAGCGCAAGTATCAAATACAAAAGCCCTGCTATCACTACGCCGCCGCAGGCATATGCCGCTTTCTCATTTGCGCCCATTTCCGCGTAAATCCCGCTGCTTAAATTCGCAACCGTAGAAAAACCGCCGAGAAACGCAAACGACGATCCAAGAAATGCCGGAACCTTCATTTTCGCGCACACATGAAAAAACAGGGTTCCAAACCCGGCACAGAACAGCGTCACCGATACGGTAAGCCCTCTTGTCAGCGGTTCCCCGCAGGCGCTTTGAAAATAGCTGTTCACAAGGATCGGCACAAGGATCGTTGCGCCAAACATTGCAAACATATGCTGCAGCCCCAGAATCAGCATTTTCGGTACACCTAATTTTTTCGCATCACGAATTACTTCTGTTGTGTTTTCCATAATCTCCTCCTCTGTTTTCTTTATTTTATCTTTCCTATTATAGCTTTTAAAATCCAAATAATCAACTAAATGTGCAATTTCCCGCTTCTGATTCTTAAATTCCCGTTTTTCCTTAATTAATCAAAAAAATAGTTGACACTCACGCTGCGTAATACGCTATTCTAATCTCAGAGAAGCAGGAAATAAAGGCGCTGCTGAATATATTGTAAAAGTATTTCAATATTACGCGGACAGACAGGCGTAAACATGCTCTTTCGCTTTCCCGAAAGCTGCCAGACACAGCAAGAGCCATCGGCAGTACCGATGGCTCTTATCAGCGGCTTTTCACAGCCCTTTTCTGCTATAGTTTCCTACCAGGTTAATTCCAGATACAGATCCTTGTACTGCCTTGCGGAATGATCCCAGGAAACATTTTTGTCCATATCCCTCTGGACCATTTCATCCCAGCACCAGCGGTTTGTGAAAAACAAGGTTTTCGCCCTGTTGATCGCATCTAACAATAACCCCGCGTCATAATAGTCAAAGGTAAAACCGTTTCCTGTATTGTAGAACATATTATATGGTTCCACAGTGTCCTTCAATCCTCCTGTCTCGCGTACAATCGGTACGGTTCCGTAATGCATGGCAATGAGCTGTGTTAAACCGCAGGGCTCAAACTGCGAAGGCACTAACAACGCGTCCGCTCCCGCATAGATTTTGTGCGCCCTGGTTTCATCGTACATGATATTGGAGCATACATTTCCCTTATACGCATTTTCATAATACCGGAAAGAATTTTCATAAACGGGATCTCCCGTGCCAAGCACGACGATCTGCGTATGTTCATCCATAATCTGCGGAATGATAGAATTGACCAGATCCAATCCCTTTTGATCTGTCAATCTGGAAATCAAGCCGATCACAAATTTACCGTCATCCGGCGCCAGTCCCAATTCTTCCTGCAGATTACGCTTATTTTCCTTTTTCTTCTCCAGCACGTTGCCGATATCATAATTGGCATATAATCTGGCGTCTGTAGCGCTGTTCCAGATATCATAGTCAATGCCGTTTACGATTCCCCGCAGTTTGCCGGAATGGTATCTTAAATGGGCGTCCAGCTTCTCGCCATAATACGCCGTCTGGATCTCCCCTGCATAGGTATTGCTTACTGTCGTAATGATATTCGAATACGTCAAACCGCCTTTTAACATATTCGCGTTCTCATAGCCCTCTTTTAACGCATCCTTATTGAATACATAATCCGGCAGTCCCGACCAGTAACGGATCGTAGGGATGTTGTACACGCCCTGGAACCGTAAGTTATGAATTGTCAAAATCGTTTTTGCGGAGGACAGCTTAGTATTCTCGAACAGGGTTCTTAAATAAACCGGAGTCAACGCCGCCTGCCAGTCATGGCAGTGAATAATATCCGGGATCCAGTCCATATAGTTCAATGCTGCCAACGCCGCTTTGGAAAAATAGCAATACTTCGGAATATCATCGACCAGATTGGTATATGGGTTTCCGCTGCTGAAAAATTCTTCATTATCAATGAAATCGTACACAACGCCGTCCCAGACATATTCCATGATGCCTACATAAAAGGATCTGCCGTCGGCACATAAATCCATCTCGAAGGCTCCCTTGTATACCATCTTCTCCTGATACTCCCAGGGAATGCATTTGTAGCGCGGAAGGATAACCTTCACATCGCAGTTCTGCTTTACCAATGCCTTCGGAAGCGCGTACATGACATCTCCCAGTCCTCCGGTCTTTACAAACGGATAGCATTCCGAGCCTATGAACGCAACGCTCCTTCTTGGCGTCATATATTCTTCCTGTCCCGGTTTCCCGGTCACTTCCGGTACAGCTTCTTCTGTCTTTGTTTCCTCCGGCTTTACTGCCTCTGCTGTCTCCGCCTTCACTTCTTCCGGTTTTGCTTCCTCTGCCCTTTTCTCTTCTGCTGCCGTTGCTTTGGACTTAACTTCCTTCACTTCTGTTGCCGTCTTTTTCGTCCTTCTCTTTGCCGGCGCTTTTTTTTCGCTAACTGTTTTCGTTTCCTTTTCCTGAGCCATCTGGCACCTCCTGAATCAATCAGCATTTCATGAATAGACATTTTTGATTTCAATGGCAAATATCTACGCTGTTCACAATATCTTCTTCACTATTCTGAATTTCCATTATACACTTACCCGTTGATTATACCATAAATATTATGCGCAGGTAAATATGATAATTCAAATACTGCTCCAGAGAGAAATTTAGCGGATAAGCATTCCGATTCCCGCACAAATAAAACCAGCCAGCGGGCATACAATCACCGGCCACATCAGGCAATGCTCCGGGATTGCGAGTGTCAGCATCCATTTCTTCGTGTTCCACGCCTCGCACTTTTCTGTCCGGGAATCATAATTCCGCGGTTTTTAACCTTTTCCCGGAAAACCCAATCCAGACCAAAAAAATCGCCCAGATTGACAAAAAACATTTCTATATATCCTGTGTCCAAATCATCTCATCCCTCCATTATTTCCCCATTCTCGCCAATGACCATTTTATTTATTTCGGTCATTATATATATTAGTTCGGACTAACTGATTTGCCAATCATAAATTCAACGAGTGCCATTGTGCCAAAAGGCTTCGCTATGATTCATTTACGTAATGCACCCGCTCCTCGTCGTACCGATCCTGCTGCACCTTAGCCTCCGCCGGATAGCCGCAGGGGATAAGGGCAAACGCCTCCAGATGTCTGGGAATATTGAGAATTTCTCTTACCTTTTCCATGCGCTCCGGCGCCGGTGCAATCCCCATCCATACCGTTCCCAGCCCAAGCTCATCCGCCTGCAGCAGCAGATTCTCAACAGATGCGCTTCCCTATTTTTACTTTCCCGGTTCAACCTGCCGCCATTTGAATCATGAATGTTCTTTTACATATTTCAAAAATTCAGGCGTTTTTGACCAATATTTAACTCCCCAGTTTTCAAAATTCCATTCCTCCATATACTTGTTACACTCAAAATCAATGTAATAAATTTCCCCATTCTGTAAGACAAAATTGGTCGGAAAATAATCTATGTTTGTTTGTGCAGCGTATAACAACGTGCACATGCTTTGCAATTGGGCAACATAGGCAGGAAGCATCTTATCCCGCAAAATTAATTCGTAAATCGTGTCACCATCTATATACTCCTTCAGAATACGCTCGTTTTCTATATCAGCCTCAAGCATGGCGGGAATTTTTATTCCTATTTTCTTTAGCCTCTTATAGTCGTTTATTTCTGCCTCAATTTTATTTCCAAACTGGTAATAATCACAAGGTTCATGATGAATTTGTTTTAAAACATATTTTTGATTTCCATCATCGGCTAAATAGGAATAACCTCCTTTTCCCTTTCCTAATAATTTAAGTATCTCATACTCTTTTCCGTTTACCGTCATTATCTCGCTCATAATCCGCCTCAACTGTACCCTTTCCACAATTTGGGGGCAATCACCGTCAATAAAAGCCCGCATCCTCTCTTCGACTTTTCACTCATGATTTTATGCCGTTTCCCCGCCGGCATCCATTTCACATTTTGCCGATTGATATTTTTCAATCCGCGTCCCGGAAAATACATCCATACTTTCTTTATTTCCGGCTGCCGTTTAACAGAACAAAGATCAACGCGGTTATACACCCCGCTGCCACAATGATTAACAAATCTATCGGAGCAAAAACTATCCCGGATATGCTGTTGAAAATAAACCCTGTGCCAAAGCTGTACAAGCGCCCGTTGAGCAGGATCATTTCGCCGATATACATCAGAAACGTCATAACAGAAGCAATCATTGACGGAATCCAAATCGAAACAAGTTTCCGTTTTCCCAAAAGTAAGGAACCGGCAAATACGCCAATGGTTACACCCAGAAGGACAAAGAATATCGTCATTAACACAGCCGACAACAAAGATACCTGAATGCTTCCATCTCTCCAAAATGATGTAAAGCAGGCAAGTATACACAGGCAAAGAAACGTAAAAGAACAAACCGACTGCAAAATCAGAGACTTGAGACGCTTCTTTTCCCCGTTCTTTACCATTTGTCCGAAGCCATACAAACAGTTCAGGATGGTAATAATCAACACAATGGAAATCATATAAAAGTGCATCTTAAATGCAGGGCTATAATCTCCCGCCAAAATATCAGCCGCTGTTTGTGTCTTATATGTAGCTGCCTCCCAGCCTCCCTGGGGGACATAACACATAAACATCTGCCAATCCTCCAGTTTTGTAATCGTTCCGGCTGTAGATACGACAACCTTCTGTTCAAACAATAATTCGATTACAAAGAAAACGACTGTTGCTATAGAAACGCCGCCGGCAAGGGCAAATCTCTTAAAAAGCCGGATGCACAAAGGCATGAAAAGAACGCCGGCGATGATTGCAATACTTATGGGTGTGTACGGAATGATGTATTTTGGATAGTTTTCTTTCTGCACAGCCCCATTAACAATCATATCGGTAATTACCCGAACCCCCATTGCTAACGGATAATAGGAGGCGATCAAAACGCCGATGCAAGAAAACAGATAATATCGATAAAACGGTTTGCTTTTCATATTCCTTCTCCCTTCATCCCGCACTTGTCAACAGCCCATAGAAAATGACGCCAATCAATGCTGCAAATACCGTGAGCCTTCTCGGAATCTTTTTCACCAGTCTGACAAGCATAATGAGCATACCGGTCAAAGCTGCTGTTATACTCATATTAAATATCCAGTAAAATACTTCTTGCAGCATGACAATCACCTGTTATCAATCAGCTTACGCAGCTCATTGACTTCTTCTTCGGATAAAGGCTCATCCTCAAGCAGTGCGGAAAACAACGCCTTGCGGGAGCCTCCAAACACTTTTTTCAAAAGAGACGCAGCTTCCGCCTTTTGCATTTGATTTTGTGATACAAGGGGAGTGCAAATGAAACCCGGATCCTCTCGCCGAATGAATCCTTTCGCTTCGAGTTTTTTAATTACGGTATAGGTGGTATTCTTGTTCCACCCAATTGTCACGGCGGCAAGCAAACTAATTTCCTTTGCAGAAATCGGGCTCCGCTCCCATATGATCTCCATCACCTTAGCTTCGCTGTCAAAAAGCTTTTCTTTCACAAAAACCCCTCCTGGACTATTTCTATAGTCTATACTATCGCAATAGTCTGTGTTTGTCAATCGTTTTGTGACAAATAAGGTTTGTATGGCAGCTAAAGCGCAGCATCCTGTCCCAATCCCATTTCCTCTATCCCCTGTCTTGCATGATCCGCTTTTTCACTTGCTACAACAATGGTTTTTCCCCACCTATTAGCTCATCCAGGGCTCTTATCATAGTCAAAAATTCAACTTTTCGAGCATAATTTGTAGATAATCTATCTTCCTCAAGGTAATTTTCATAACTTTCGATAACATGATTTTTCACACTAGCGCCTCTAAAAATCCCCAAGAATTTCAATACTTGTTATCCCTGCCCATGATAGCACAGGCGGGGCATAAAGCGGGTGATAAATTTATTTTATCTTACTTCCACTTGGAATACAATGACCGGGCAGACCAAATTCTATCCATTCAGACATTCTTTTTATACCGGGTAGGCGGCATCCATTGTATCATCTGCTATCCCAAAGGCTTGTAAAATATCTTCTTTCTGCTTGGCATCAATCCGAATTTTCCGGTAAAACACAAAAATCGCCTGTGAATAGAATTCGTTTCCTATTCAAGGCGACTTGTCCTATATTAATAACAACGTCAATTACTCTTCTGCAATAACGTCAAACATTCTATATGCTCCGAAAAACAGAACATATCAACCGGCCGGATCTCTCTCACCGCATACCCATGCCCGGTCAGATATTTCAAATCCCGCGCCAGTGTCCTGGGACTACAGGATATGTAGACGATTCTCTTGGGGCGCAGCTTCATGACAGAGGATAAAAATGCTTCGTCACTGCCTGCTCTTGGCGGGTCCATGAATACCACATCCGCCGTTTCCCCGGCGCTTGCCATGCCTGTCATGAATTTTCCCGCGTCCTCATGATAAAAGCGGATATTTGTGATATGATTGCGCCTGGCGTTGATGCGGGCATCGCGAATGGCATTGCCGTTTAGCTCCACGCCAATAACCTCTTTTGCGTATTTGGCTGCAATCATGCCAATCGTCCCGATTCCGCAGTATGCATCGATTACCTTTTCCCTGCCGGACAGCCCGGCACATGCTATCGCCTTCTCATACAGGCGCTGTGTCTGCACCGGATTCACCTGATAAAAGGACTGCGGAGAAATCCTGAACACACAGCCGCAAAGCGTATCCTCAATATATCCTTTGCCGTAAAGCACAATATCCCGTTCTCCCAATACCATGCTTGTCTTTTTATCATTTACGTTCAAAACAACGGTTGTGATCTGGGGGTGTTCTCTGCGCAGCGCTTTGACAAAATTATTTTTCGAAGGCAAAATGGGCGATGCCAGTACCAGCACTACCATGATCTGCCCGCTGGCAAAGCCCCTGCGCACCAGCACATGGCGCAAAAATCCGTACCCGGTATCCTCATCATAGGTTTTGATTTTAAAAGATTTCAACAAGCCGCGGATCGTGCGGATGATTTCACCGGACTTTTGGTCTTCAATCATACACTCGTCAATGTTCACGATTTTATGTGTGTTTGCCTGGTAAGTACCGGAAATGACATTGCCTTTGCGATCCCTTCCAAAAACAGCATGTACCTTGTTGCGGTAATAATACGGCTCATCCATGCCGATGATCGGTTTTACTTCACCAAACGGTTTTAATAACTGACGGATCTCTTTCTGCTTTTTCTTCAGTTGCTCCTGATAAGGCACTCCCTGAAGCTGGCATCCGCCGCATTTTTTATAAACCGGACAGAGTTTTTCCCCCGTCTTCTTTCCTCTGTTATTCCCTGAAATATTTTCCGGTTTTTCCATACTCTCTCCTCACTGAACCCCCACGCCGCTACAGCCGTTTCATAAGCTTCACATTCAATACCACCGCCATTGCAAACGCCGCCACATCCGCCAGCGGCTGGCTGAGCTGGACGCCCAGTAAACCGATCGCCAGCGGCAGCACAATGACCAGCGGCAGGAAGAAAATCCCCTGCCTTGCCGAGGAGAGCACGCTCGCGGGCATGGTCCACTTACAGGTCTGAAACAGCATGGTGTTAAGAATCGTAAATCCAATCAGCGGTAAGGTAAGGCATTGCATCTGCAGCGCCAGCGTACCGATGCGGATTACCTCCAGGTCTTCCTTACGGAAAATTTCAATCAGAGGCTTTGAGAAAACAAAGCCGACAATCCCAAGAACCACCAAAACGACTGTCGCCGTCTTTACACAGAACCAGAATGCTTCCCTTACACGCTTCACATTGCCGGCTCCGTAGTTAAATCCGCAAACCGGCTGGAAGCCCTGCCCAAATCCGATTACGGAAGCATTTGCAAAAAAGGTAATCCGGGATACGATAGTCATGGCGGCGATTGCCGCATCCCCAAAAGGACCTGCCGCCAGATTCATGGCAACCGTCGCAAGGCTCGCCAGCCCCTGTCTGCACAGGGACGGCAGTCCGCCGCCTGCGATTTCCTTTATCTGCACCGTCAGATATTTCATATTCCCGAAAGCCAGCGGAATACAGCCGGAGCGTTTCATCCCGTAAAGCAGCAGCAAAAAGCTGATTAGCTGGCTTACCGTCGTTGCCAGCGCCGCTCCCGCGATTCCCATATTAAATACAAAGATCATGATCGGATCAAGAATCACATTCAGCACCGAACCTGTCGTAATCCCGATCATCGCATAAAAAGCGTTCCCCTGGAAACGCATCTGGTTGTTCAAAACCAGAGCCGCCGTCATCCACGGCGCCCCGAAAAGAATGATACGTAAATACTCTATCGTATAAGGAAGAATCGTCTCCGTAGATCCGAGCACCCTCGATAACGGGTTCAGAAAAATAATACCAAAAATAAGAATGAACAGTCCGCAGCCAAATGCAGAATAAAATCCGCAGGATGCCAGCTGCTTCGCATTATCCGTATCGCCTGCCCCCAACTTCCTTGACATGGAATTGCCGGAACCGTGCCCAAAGAAAAAGCCGATGGCCTGTACTACGGACATCAGCGGGAACACCACACCGACGGCCGCCGTTGCGCTGGTTCCGATTTTGCTTACAAAAAAGGTATCTGCCATATTATAAAAAGATGTCACCAGCATACTGATAATTGTCGGTACCGCCAGCCTTCCGATCAGCCCCGGTATCGGTGCATGTGTCATCATCTCCTGTTTTTCTGCCTGTGTCATTTTCTCCGTCCTCTCCTTAATAAAATTCTGCTCCGTAACTCACTGTTCATGGCTTGCACGCCGCTCTTCTCCCTCTTTTTCCTCCTGTTTGATCTCCCAATGGATCAGGAAGGTCAATGCGGCACGCAGCACAACGATCCCCGCCACAATTCCGATCTCGCTCCACTCACGGACCACAACCGTTCTGAGAATCTCGCTTCCCAGCTTGAATTCAAGCCCCATCGCCAGCCCCTTTGCCAGGTAAATTCTTGTATCCGGCTTGCGCGTTACATATTTATATAAGCTTACCATACAGGTACAGACAATTACTCCCACCCCGATATACTCAAAAAGTAAAATTCCGGCTTCCACTACATTTTCTAATACATATTGTAAAACACTCAAAATCACGTCCATATTCTTCTCCTGTTATTTTCCTGTACACTCACTTCTTTCTATTTTATCATAATCCCCCTTTGTTTACAAACAAATTCATTTTAAAATTTGACACCCGTTCCATGTAATGATATGATGATAGCGGGCTGCTATTCCTGCATTTACAAATAGCAGCGGTACGTTTAAAAGTCTAAAATCAACTAAGGAGAAAGACATTATGAGTCTATATTCCATTGTTGTTCCGGTATATAACTCTGAACACATGCTGATGGAATTATATCAGCGCATAGAAAAAGTTTTTGAGGAGGTCATCTGCCAGCCGTTTGAACTGATTCTGGTTGACGACGGTTCCAAAGACCGTTCCTATGAAATCATGTCACAGCTAAGGGCAGCGGATTCCCGCGTTAAGATCATACAGCTTGCGAGGAATTTCGGACAGCCCAGCGCCCTCTTGTGCGGCTTTCATTATGTAAAGGGTGATTTTGTCATTACGATGGATGATGACCTGCAGCATCCGCCTGAGGAGATCCCCAAGCTTATCCATGCACTGGATGAGCGGGAGGATGTGGATGTCGTTCTGGCAAGCTATGAGGGGCGTAAGCACAATTTTATCCGCCGCTTGGGAACAAGTGTTTCTCTTTATGCGACTTCACGGATGCTGCATACCGATCCTGACCTGGAGTTTACCAGCTTCCGTCTGATGCGCCGCTTTATTGTTGATGCTATGCTGCAGACAAACATTCACCTTCCGCAGATCGGCAATCTTCTGGTCGCCGTATCGAACCGTATGATTAACGTGCCCATTCAGCACGGAGAACGTGCCTACGGAAAAAGCGGATACTCCTTTTCCAGGTTGTTGAAGAGCCTTATGTATGATATTACGTCGCACTCCGATTTTCCTCTGCTTGTGGTGAGGAATATCGGCTTTGCCAGCTTTTTACTGAGCATTCTTTTAGGTATTTATTATCTGTGCAACTTTTTTATCTCGGATGTTCCGGTTGAAGGTTTTACCACAATGGTGCTGCTTATTCTGGGCTTTTCCGGACTTATTTTATTGTCCGTCGGCATCATAGGCGTTTATCTTATGAATATACTGAATGAATCGAAAAAGCTTCCGACTTACATTACCCGCAGAGCCGACACCGGCGACGACGGGAATGACAAAGAGAATGATTAAAAGAAATCCGTTATCTGGAGAAGCATTATGAAAAAAAGATTACTAATCCTCGGATCGCTGGATGAGTTTGTCCGGCTGGTTCAATTTGCCAAAAAACGCGGCATTTATACCATCGTCTGCGACGGTTATCACGACAGCCCTGCCAAGCAGGAAGCCAATCGGGCATACGATATTGATGCTACTCATATAGACGAAATTGTTTCCCTCTGCAAGACGGAACAGGTAGATGGCATTATCACTTCTTTTTCTGACCTTCTGTTTGAATGTATGGTCAAGGTTGCCGATAAAGCGCATTTGAAATGTTATCTGACGCCGGATAAGCTTTGCTTTTACCGCGATAAAAACGCCATGAAGCGCATGTTTTGCACGCTGGGAATTCCCACCCCTAAATATATTTGCCTCGAAAAAGATTTCACGGATGAAATGCTTGCGGGCTTTCGGTTTCCGATCGTGACAAAGCCCGTGGACAGATATGGCTCCCGCGGGGTGATGGTGCTTGACAGCGTAGAGAAAATCCGCGCCCGCTTTGACGAAATCTGCGCCTCCTCTGCAATCAAACAGGTGCTTGTCGAGGAATATCACGATGGGTATGAATTCAATATGATGACCTGGGTTATGGATGGGAAGGTTCATGTCATCAGTATCGCGGACCGCGAAAAAACACCAATCGGTAGCGAGTCCATTCCTATCAGTACCAGAAACGTTTACCCCTCCCGCCTTTATGAGAAAGTTGAAAAAAAGGCGACGGCAATCCTGCAAAAGATCGTTGATTTTACCGGACAGCAGGAGGGCGCGCTTTCTATGCAGTTTTTCTGGAGTCCGCAAAGAGGGCTGTCTGTCTGTGAAGTTGCCGGGCGTTTCCTGGGCTATGAGCATGAGCTGATCGAATTAAGCAGCGGTTTTTGCATGGAGGATCTGCTGTTAAATTACGTCTATGATCCTGCGTCTTTGAAGGAAAGCCTTCTCTGCCATGACGCCCGTATGAAGCGTTGCAGTGCGGTCCTTTATTTCCACGGCAGGGAAATGACGATCGCCAACCAGGACATTGCGCGAAAGATCGCCTGCCGCAAAGATGTCGTTTTTGACCAGATTTTCTATAAAGAGGGAGAAACCGTCACGCGGCAGGGTCCCAATCCTTATGTCGTCCGTTACTATATTACCGGGGACGACCGCGCGGCTGTTGACCGTTCAACGGAAGAGATTTTCAAACAGATCTCCATTACGGCAAAAGATGGCTCGGAGATTCTCTATCCGAATAAAATGACTTCCTACACGGAGTAAACCGGAGGGTTCATGAGACGCTTTAAAGATTACATTCTTCTACATCTGAATATCTGCCTGTTTTCTTTCACAGGCATTTTTTCAAAGCTTGCCTCCGGCGAGTTTAATAAGCACGGCGTTGCCGGCTTCATGCTCTATGTTTATCTGGGGCTGATGCTGCTAAATTGCGCCCTCTACGCGTTCGCATGGCAGCGGATCATCAAGAAATTTGATCTTTCCTTTGCCTTTGCCAACCGCAGTGTATACTTAATCTGGTCACAGGTCTGGGCTGCCGTCATTTTCAAAGAATCGCTGACGGTATGCAATATCATCGGTATGCTGATCGTGCTCATCGGCGTGATGATTGTCCAGCTTGCCAATTCCCGGGATATCGAAAGGGAGGAGACGCGCGCATGAATTATTATATGCTTATCATGTTCGGCGGTACGATACTGACCGCCATCTCTCAGGTTCTCCTCAAGCAGAGCGCAAACGCTTCTCACAAAAGCTTTCTCTATGAGTATCTGAACTGGAGGGTTATTCTTTCCTACACTATTTTTGTGCTGGTACTGTTCCTCAATACCTATGCCTTCACCCGTGTCCCGCTGAAGTACGGTGCGATCATCGATACCTGCTCCTACGTATTCGTCCTTCTGTTTTCTTATTTTTTGTTAAAAGAAAAAATAACCCGACAGAAGCTGATCGGAAACCTCATCATCATGACCGGCGTATTTATTTATTCTCTATAGTCTTTTCCCACCATTTTGCGAACCTTGACATTGCCGATGTGCACTCATTATAATGAAAGCAGCTACACCACAGGAGGTGATTTTTTGAAATACGACGTAATTATCATTGGCGCCGGTCCCGGCGGTATCTTTTCCGCCTATGAACTGGCGAAAAAAAATCAGAATCTCAAGATTGCGGTTTTAGAAGCGGGCAAGCCTTTGGAAAAACGGCACTGCCCTATTGACGGCAAAAAGGTAACGTCCTGTATCAAATGCAAAAGCTGTGCCATCATGAACGGATTTGGCGGCGCAGGCGCATTTTCAGACGGAAAATACAATATCACTAATGACTTTGGTGGAACGCTTTATGAATATATCGGCAAAACAAATGCCATCGAACTGATGCATTATGTGGATGAAATCAATACCAGCCACGGCGGTGAGCATACACGCATGTTTTCTACCGCCGGGACAAAGTTCAAGAAGCTCTGCCTGCAGAACAAGTTAAAGCTTCTGGATGCCTCCGTGCGCCATCTGGGTACGGATATCAACTATGTCGTCCTGGAGCATCTCTATGAAGAGCTTAAAGAGCGCATCGACTTTTTCTTTGAAACACCGGTGGATAAACTGGAGATCATCGACGGCGGCTACCGCATCCATTACGGCGGGGAATCTGTCGACTGCCAAAAATGTATTATCTCGGTCGGGCGAAGCGGCAGCAAGTGGATGGAAACGGTCTGTTCGGATCTTAATATCCCCACCAAATCCAACCGCGTGGATATCGGAGTACGTGTTGAACTTCCGGCAGTGATCTTCTCGCATCTGACAGATGAGCTCTATGAGAGCAAAATCGTATACCGCACGGAAAAATTTGAAGACAACGTGCGCACCTTCTGCATGAACCCTTACGGGATTGTGGTAAATGAAAATACCAACGGCATCGTCACCGTCAACGGGCACAGCTATGAGGATCCCGAGCATCAGACGGAGAATACGAATTTTGCCCTTCTGGTTGCCAAGCATTTTTCCGAGCCGTTTAAGGACAGCAACGGCTACGGGGAAAGTATTGCCCGCCTCTCCAATATGCTGGGCGGCGGCGTAATCGTACAGCGTTTCGGCGACCTGGTCCGCGGACGCCGCAGTACCGTAAACCGTATCGAGGAAGGGCTTGTAACGCCCACCCTGGCTGCCACGCCGGGCGATTTGAGCCTGGTTCTCCCCAAACGTATCCTGGACGGCATCATCGAGATGATTTATGCGCTTGACAAGATCGCTCCCGGTACCGCCAATGACGATACCCTCTTATATGGAGTGGAAGTGAAATTCTACAACATGGAAGTGGAACTTGATAAAAACCTCGAAACCCGCCACAAGGGACTCTACATCATCGGAGACGGCAGCGGCGTCACCCACTCCCTTTCCCACGCCTCGGCAAGCGGCGTTTATGTGGCAAGAAAAATCGCAGAAGCAATCTGAAAAAGGAGTTTTGTTATGTCTGAAATGAAATACGCGCAGATCCCCTGCATTGAAAAACCGGTTTCCCGCATTTTATACGGAACCGCCTCCGATCCCTATCAGAGCGGCGGCGACGGCGGGGATATCCTTGACGCCATGCTCGCCCTCGGAGTCAATATCTTTGATACTGCCAGACAGTACGGCTATGCGGAAAATTCCCTGGGAAACTGGATTGAATCAAGACAAAACCGTGATCAAATCGTTCTTCTCTCCAAATGCGGGCATCACGTACCGGAGACAGGCGAAAAGCGCGTCAGTGAAAGAGAGATGCGAAAGGATCTGCAGCAATCCCTTTCCTGTTTAAAGACGGATTATATCGACATTTATATTCTCCACCGTGACGACCCGGATGTTCCGGCAGGCACAATCGTGGAAATCTTCAATGCTATGCACGCAGAAGGGAAAATCGGCGCTTTCGGCGGCTCAAACTGGACGCATCAGCGCCTTGAAGCTGCCAATGAATACGCCTATCAGCACAACCTCATCCCCTTCGCGGTATCCAGCCCGAATTTCGGACTCGCGGACCAGATCTGCGATCCCTGGGGCGGCGATGCCGTGACTATTTCCGGTGAGCGAAACGCCGAAGCCCGCTCCTGGTACCGCCGGACGCAGACGCCCATGATCGCCCATTCCAGCCTCGGCAGGGGGCTGTTTTCCGGCAAATTAAAGAGCAGCGAGTATGACGCTGCTGATCGCGTAATGGATTCTTATGCCATGAAGGGCTTCCACTGCCCGGAAAACTTTGATCGCCTGCGCCGCTGTGAGATTCTGGCACAGGAAAAGGGCGTGACCGTCGCGCAGATCGCCATGTCCTGGATTTTCCGCCAGGGCATCAACGCTTTCGCTGTCGTTAGCACGATAAAGCCAAGCCGGATGCGGGAAAATATTGATGCTCTAAATCTGAATCTGAGTGAACAGGAATGCCTGTATCTGAATTTAAAAAGTGAAACATACTGATTTCCTATACCCCTGATTCATGAATCTGCCTATGCTCGATTATTACGGTGCGTTGGGCATAGGCTGCCACATCAGCATCATGTGTTACAATAAGAACTCCATCCCCTCACGGTGAAGCTCTGAAAACAACTGCATCACCCTGTTCGTATTTTCTTCATCCAGATTTCCCGTCTCATCCAGATAAAATTTTTGAAACACAATACCGATTTCCTGGTTTCGATATCGCTTGCGCAGGATTCGGTCTTTGCTCTCCATTGGCGCTTTCTGTGAAAAAACCTTCCAGCGTTTCCCCGGGAAGCGCCAGGATCTCCTGCTCCAGCCATGAGGATGCCTGCGAAAGGGCAGTCGCCATGATCTGCATTTCCACGCTCATCTGCTGGTACTTTGTGTTAGCGGTATCCTCATGATACTTCTGGTTGGCATAGACATACAACCTTTCAAAAGTGAGGTTCATCTCCTCATATAATTTCAGCGCCTTGCAAAACTGTCCGCCGGTATGCCTTCTTTCTCCTTATTCCGCATTTTATCCGCATACATGTTATAATCCGCACGGCGAATAATCTTTCCCCATATTTCTCTTTTCGCGTCATAATATGCATAGCCAACCGCAAAACGAAGCGGGATTTCGCGTTTTTCATTCAGCCGGCGGCGCGCTTCCTCCAGATTTTCTGCCATTTTTGCCGCCGCTTCTCCTGCATACAGCACGGCAAACTCATCTCCGCCGATACGATACACCCTCGCATTGACAGAAAATATCTGCCTTAAAAGAACGGCAATCGCGCAGATCAGCTCATCGCCGCTTGCGTGTCCATAAGTATCATTTATCTTTTTCAGTTCGTTAATATCCGCCAGAAAATACCACAGCGACCTTCTCTCTTTCTGCACAAATGCAATGTCCCTCTCGTAGGCGTTGCGGTTATATACTTCAGTCATAAAATCCTTATATAGGACATCCTCTTCCTTTTTCGCCTTGAAGCGGTACAGCTTTTCCATGATCTCTTCTTCCGTATTATAGCGGTCGCCGCTAAATATTTCAGAAAATTCTTTTGTCGCGCTGTTTTCCTCCACGAACTGCGGCAGCTCTTCAAAGTTTTTTTCTCTTTTCAGCCAAAGCCTCTCATGCGGAAAAAATACTATCATATTTCCCCCGACGACTGCCGCCACGCAATTGTATTTCGCCGACATATACGCGGATGCCTCATGAATCAACTGATCCACATGCTCCAGGCTGCCGATAAACACATAAACCGGAATATTAAACGGCCTGGCCCACGAGATCTGCTCCCGTACCATCTCCCTGCAGCCCTGTTCGTTGAAGCACTGGCGTGTTTTATCAAGATATTGGTTGGAATCCTCAATCGTCAGTAAAAGCCCCATAACGATCATGGACATCCCTAAGCCGGTCGCTAAAATGTAAGGGAACGCCATCTGCAAAAGTGAAAACGCGTTAAATATCAAAATGGAGATCAGCATAACCTCACGTTTGCTTTTCTCTATCCGCCTCCAATACCGCACAAGATTATATACCATCAGCACTATAACATAGATGGCGCCCACATACAGCGCATACGCTTTCTCTCCCAGCGAATAGGAACCGTACTGTGTATCAACATAGGTAATCGGCGCCAGCAAAACAATGATTGCCACTGCAATCCATACTATCAGCGAACAGCTTCTTTCTATCTGTTTGCTGATCCCCGTCCCCCGTTCCACATAAGTGACCAGATAATAATATAACAGAAAACAAATGGATAACATTGTTTCCAGGAAAATAATGTGCCAGACATAAATACATGTTTCTGAAACCATATCCCTGTGATTTACAGTAAACTCTGTCACTGCATCCGCAATCAGATTTGTCAGCACACAGCATATTATTATTTCAAATATCCATGTCGCATAGGTTCTTACCCGTTTCCTTTTTTTATAATAGTAAAACGAGTAAGAGACCAGCAAGAAACAGGCTATCGGCATTTTTATCATAACTATCTATTCTCCACAAATTTTGCTCGAAAAAATCCGCTATGTTGATAATTATACCATAGTTTTACCAGATATGCCATAGTTTTGCCAGATATGCATTTATTTCACGCTTCCGCAGTTTTATTGCACATAAAGCAAACGCCCGGCATCATCAGCCAACATACTTTTCAAGCGTGCGGCGCACCGCGCCGGTTCCCGCGATCATTTCTTGAAAATAGCGGCAAACCAGCTTTGCCAGCCCAACCTCATAAAGGTTCACGCCGAAAATATCCGCATTTTCCAGGATCGGTTTCAGCGCTGCCTCAACGTCCGCCTCTTCACCCAGCTTAAATCCTGCTACCAGCGGGCATACCGTCTCCAGAAGCGGATCCGCGCTTAATTCAAACGGATTCCCATTATCATCCACGCCCATCAGATAACGGAGCCACCCCGCATATACCAGCGGAATAATCTTCAAATCTGCAGCAGAGCGGTTCTCATCTGCTGCATATGCCTTGATCGTCTCACCAAAACGGATCGGCAGCTTCTGCGAGGTATCCGTTGCGATCCTCTGGGGCGTATCCGGCATGAAGGGATTCGGCAGACGCGTGTTTACCACTGCATCGATGAATTCCTTCGGATTAAGGACGCCCGGGTCCACCACAACCGGAAGCCCTTCCACATAGCCGATCGTCTCCACCATTTTCTTTAATGTGGCGTCTTTCATTTCACTGGAGATCAGGTCGTAGCCCAGGATGCTGCCAAATACCGCCAGTGCGGTGTGCAGCGGATTCAGGCAGGTACACACCTTCATCTTTTCCACTTTATCGACCGTCTCCCTCTTTGTAAAGATCAGTCCGCCCTTCTCAAGCTTCTGCCTGCCGTTGGGAAAGGCATCCTCAATTACCAGATATTCACATTCCTCCGCGTTGACAAACGGCGCAATGAAAGTCTTCTTCTCCGTAACAATCGGCTTCAGATCCTGGATTCCGTCTTTTTCCAGCATCGCCTCCACCTTCGCGTCCGGTCTGGGCGTGATCTTATCGATCATCGACCACGGGAAAGATACCTTTGCCGGATCCTCGATATAATCCACGAATCCTTTTTCTGCCAATCCCTTCTCCACCCACTGTTTCGCGAATACCGCTATTGCTCCATGCAGCTTTGTGCCGTTGTGCGAGCAGTTATCCATACTTACCATTGCCAGCGGCTTTGCCCCCGCCTGATACCGCCCATAGAGAAACGCTGCGATTTTTCCCATATAGCTCGCCGGTTTTTCCGGTCCCTTCTGCAGATCCCGTTCAACCTCAGGCGTAAATGCGCCGTCTCCTTTTACCAGGCTGTATCCTTTTTCCGTAATCGTAAAGCTTACCATCTGCAGAGAGTCTTTTGCGAAGATTTCCTTTAGCCTCTCGAAATGGCTGTCATATCCTTTGTCCATCGTCAGTGATTCCGCGATACTGCCCACGATGGTCTTCTCAATCGTCCCGTCCGCCTTTAACGTCACTAAAACAGTATAATTGTCATGCGGCGCAAACAGCTTTTCCATTGCCTCATGGCCGCCTACCGCGATCAGCCCCCGGTCCAGCGTCCCGTCATTTAACAACTGCTCCACCACATTTGCCTGAAATGCCCGGAAAATATTCCCGGCGCCAAAATGAAGCCATGTCGGATTCTCCTTTGTCGCCTTTACCATCGCCGCATGGTCATACCGCGGAAGACGGTATCCGGCTGCCTCCCACTGCGCTTTTTCTTTAATCAAACCCTGTTCATTTAACTGCATACCTTCCATCCCTCCCTGATTATTCGGCTTTCCTCTTAATAACCTGATTATACACGAAAACCGCTCTAAATTGAATAGGATTATTCTATCATTTTAATTCATTGGACGAATGCTAAGATACGCGTTACACTATATTTACGAAAATGTGGGAGGTTTATCATGAAAAGTGATAATAGAACATGGTTTTTAAAAGGTATGCGGGACGGCATCCCCATCTCACTGGGATATCTTGCCGTGGCTTTTACGCTGGGCATTACTGCCAGAAATGCCGGATTCACCGCTTTCCAGGCAACGATCACCAGCCTTACAAATAACGCGTCTGCCGGACAGTTCGCCGGATTTACCCTGGCTGCCGCAGGCGCAGGCTATCTGGAGATGGCGATTATGATTTTTGTCGCCAACGCACGCTATCTGCTAATGTCCTGTGCCTTAAGCCAGAAGCTTTCAGAGGACACCCCGCTGATCCACCGCTTACTGGTCAGCTTTGAAGTGACCGATGAGATTTTCGGCGTCTCCATGTCTGCTCCCGGGAAATTAAGTCCCTTCTACCCATACGGAATGATTACGGTTGCCGCCCCCGGCTGGGCGCTCGGCACCTTCCTGGGCGTCATTATGGGCAATATGCTCCCGGCGAATATCGTGCGGGCTTTGAGCGTGGGGCTCTACGGCATGTTCCTTGCCGTGATTATCCCCCCGGCAAGGGAAAGCCGTATTCTGGCGGGGATTGTACTCATTTCCATGACTGCCAGCTTTGCGTTTACGAAGCTGCCCCTGATATCCGCGCTTTCTTCCGGCACGCGCACGATTCTCCTCACGATTCTGATCGCCGGGGGCGCCGCTATTCTTTTTCCCGTAAAGGAGGGCGAAACACATGGAGCATAATATCTATCTCTACATATTAATCATGGCAGGCGTCACTTATCTGATCCGCATGCTGCCTTTAACGCTGATACGAAAAGAAATCAAAAACACGGTCGTCCGCTCGTTTTTATACTATGTGCCTTATGTGACCCTCGCCGTAATGACTTTTCCCGCCATCCTTTCGGAAACCGGAAGTATCTGGTCCGCCTGGGCGGCGCTGCTTACCGGCATCGTGCTGGCATGGATGGGAAAGGGTTTACTGCAGGTATCTGTCTGCACCTGTATCGTAGTGTTTGTACTGGAACTGTTTCTGGTGTGACAACGGTTATTTCCCCCCGCTTTCCGGCAAATACCGATTTACAAGATATCCTATTGGTGATACTTTTCTTTTAAATTCCTGGCAGTGGCAAGAGAACTCTCATAAGTAGAAGAAAGCCCGCTGGACAGGCAAAAATACCGCACCGACTTACCCTCCTGCAAAAACTTCTTAAAATACTCTTCATACATATAAGGAGAAATCTGTGACGTCTTTGTCAGATCCCAGCTGCGCTGTCCGTCATAGAACTTTTTCAGCAGCTCATCGCTCTCACAACCGCGGGATGTGCGCATTTCTTCGCCCAGAGAATACTCCATCGGCACAAAATCAATCTTATTTCCCCGGACTACTTCCTCAATAATATCACCGGAAACATCCATACAGATCACATAGTCCTTCATGATAACCATAATATGCCGGACTCTTCAAGACTTACTATTCCAGGATCACGCTCATTAAGCCTCTTGATCGGTAAACAGACTCAAACTGCTCCTTCGAATATTCCACCAGCCCGCTAACGGGATCCGCTAACGTCACCGTGGTATCGGTGTAGCCAACCAGCACCGCCCCGTGGTCATTCTGGCTCCACTCCACGTATTCTCCGTCCTCTGTGTACCAGCCCTGCGTTTCCATCCTGTCTTCCATGTAGATCGTCACCCATACGACAACGGGAATCCCCTGGCTTACCAGCGCATAAAGCTCCTCCGGCTCTGTACCGGTCAAATTGTTTGCCCGCAGCGCGCTTCCCTGCTCAACCAGATAAGAATTCGCCGCCGCAATAATCGCCTCTGTCCCGCAGATTACTCCGCTTGTGCTGAATGGGTCGCCAACGAAATATTTATTCAGGTCCGGCCCATATTTCTGTCCATCCTCCCCATAGTAAGTATTAGCTTCCACCTTCTGCAGGTAATCTCCCGCCATGCGCACCTTATCTATATCAAAGCCATAATAATTCAGAACCATTGTTAACGCCGTAACCTCGCATCCGGTTGGCAGCTCCGGCATCTGTATAACAATAGGGAAGTCGGCAATCAGATATTCCGCCGCTGCTTCCTGCTCCTGAAATTCCTCCGCATCGTCCAGCATCGCCAGGTCCACTCCTAACGTCTCTGTCGTCTCCACCTCTGTGGCATAATATGCTTCCTCATTGTTATATGCCGCACAGGCATTATTATAAAAACAGCTTCCCACCGCCAGAGAAATTATCATCATAAGACTTGTCATTTTCTTTCGGTTCATATTTTGTAATCCATCCTTCACATTTATTTCTGTAACAAAATTGTAAAATCCCAAACATAACTCAACTTAAAAATCACAAAATCTTCACACATTCTACAAAGATAATGGTAGAATAGAATTACCTTTTTAAAACTATACCAAACAATGGAGGAGCTTTATGCGTTTATTACTTGCAGAAGATGAATATTCACTTTCCCGGGCAATTATCGCTATTCTGAAAAAAAACAACTATTCCGCAGATGCCGTGTATGACGGCAACGACGCCTTAACCTATCTGGGAAACGGAAATTATGACGGCGTCATTTTAGATATTATGATGCCGGGCATAGACGGCATCACCGTATTAAAAAAGCTGCGGGAAAGGGGCATCACTATCCCTGTGCTGATCCTGTCCGCCAAATCCGAGATCGACGACAAGGTGCTGGGACTGGACAGCGGTGCCAACGACTATCTGACCAAGCCGTTTAACAGCAAGGAACTGCTGGCGCGCATCCGCGCCATGACCCGCAGCCAGACCGAGCACTCTGATTCCATCATGCATTTCGGCAATATTACGCTCGACCGCGCTACCTTTGAAATGTTTTCCTCATACGGCAGCTTTCGGCTGGCGAACAAAGAATATCAGGTCATGGAGCTTCTGATCGCAAATCCTGGACATTTGATCTCTACAGAACGTTTCATGGAAAAAATATGGGGTTATGACAGCAAAGCAGAAATCAATGTCGTATGGGTGTATATTTCCTATCTTCGCAAAAAACTTGCCGCACTTCACGCGGATATCCATATCCGGGCGACCCGCAATGCCGGATATACGCTGGAGAAGCTTCCAAAGGAGGGCAGGACATGATTAAAAAGCTGCGCATCAAATTCATCTGCCTGATTATGGTTTCCCTCCTGCTGGTCCTTACGATTATTATTGGCAGCGTCAATTTGCTGAATTATCAGAGAGTGGTACAAAACGCGGATTCCATTCTCTCCCTTCTTGCCGAAAACGACGGGCATTTCCCCAAGACTTCGGCAAAATCCAAAAAAGAAAAGAAATCGCTTATGTCGCCGGAGATGCCATATGAGTCCCGCTTCTTTTCTGTCCGCACTGATTCCACGGGAGAGGTTACTTCCACAGACACCAGAAAAATCGCCGCCATCGATTCGGAAACTGCCATCGAATATGCCAAAAGCGTACAGAGCCGTAAGGATTCCTGCGGTTTTCTTGGCAACTACCGATATTGCATACAGGAATCCGACGACGAGACCCTGATTATTTTTCTCGACTGTGGGCGCAGCCTTACTACGTTTCGCACTTTTTTGCTGACTAGCTGTACGATTTCTCTTGCCGGGCTGTTCTCTGTCCTGCTCCTGGTGTTTCTTTTCTCCCGCCGCATCGTAAAGCCGGTTATCGAAAGCTATGAAAAGCAGAAGCGTTTCATTACCGACGCCGGGCATGAGATCAAGACGCCTCTCGCTATCATCGACGCCGATACCGATGTGCTGGAGCTGGATTTCGGGGAAAACGAATGGATTGCAGACATCCAAAAACAGACCAGGCGCTTAAATGAACTCACAAGCAGCCTGATCTGTCTTGCCCGTATGGAAGAAGACCCGGAACGGTTTCAGATGATTGAATTTCCGTTTTCGGACATGGTGGCAGAAACCGCACAATCCTTCCAGGCTCTTGCCAAAGCCAGAGATATGGTGCTTTCCACCCGCATCTGTCCTATGCTGTGCTTACGGGGCGATGAAAAAGCGCTGCGCCAGTTGATTACGATTCTTCTGGACAACGCGCTCAAATACTCCCGCACAGGCAGTGAAATCTCACTGTCACTGGAAAAACTCAGCCTCGGTATCCGCCTCACCGTGACGAACACCCCAACATCCTGCCTCTCTCCCGACAGCCTGAAGCATCTGTTCGACCGATTTTACCGTACAGACGCTTCCCGTAATTCACAAAACGGCGGCTATGGGATCGGGCTTTCAATCGCCCATGCCATAGTCGCCGCCCACAGAGGAAAAATCACTGCCTCCTCTGCTGATGCACATTCGCTTACCATTACTGTCCTGTTGTACTAGCTCGCTCTTACCTCCTGCCTCATAAAACCAATGTAGGATCCGGCAAATGCCGCGATCATCAGCGCTGCCAGCCCCACCAGATGAGGCCATACCAGAAGCAGGCTCTGCCCGAAGCTCAAATATCCGCTTACCGCCCCCACAAGCTGGGACATAGTCACGATATTTACGGAGCGCACGGAAGGGTTCATAATAGTAGTTACCGCTTCGCTGTACAGATAATACGGCGAAATGCGGTTCAGGTTCAGCTCCAGTGTATAGTTATTGAGGGTATTGAGCATCACCTCATACTGATTCGTCAGGGGATATGCTATATTGGCGATGATATTTGCCACAAGGCTCATAAAGATCGCGAAGAATATCCACAGAGCGATTGCAGCCAGCGCCGAAGTGGCGGCATGGCGGCAGATAACGGAAAACAAGATCGAAAGCGCCAGCCAAAAGGCAATATACACAACCGTAAAAGTCAAAAACACGAGAATTCTCAATACCTCTTCCCCGGTAGGCTGCAGTCCGGTAGCTAAGATTCCCACCGCCCCCAGAGCAATGCCCATCGAGTAGATGATGACTGCGATAACTGCCGTCCCCGCAAGGAATTTGCCGATAATAATCGAATCCCGATAGATCGGCTGGGAGGACAGCCTGTTTAACGTTCCTCCTGCCCGTTCACTGTTGATGGCGTCAAACCCAAGCGCCAGCCCCACAATGGGTCCTAACAGCGCAATAAACGACATAAAAGACGGAACAGAGGTACCACCCTGGGTATAAAGCTTCAGAAAGGCAAAGCTGCTGTCATCCGCTATGGCGTCGCTTAAACCGGTGATTGCCCCGTACAAGCTTGCAAAGCTGGTTGTTCCAATCAATATCAGTATAATTAAAAACCTTTTGCTCTTCAAATGATCCGCCAGCTCTTTGCGGATCAGCGCATTTCTGCCTGTGGAGCCTTTAATATGTATTCTTTGTTTTTCTTCTGAAGAAGCGGCGCTTCTTCTTCCCAAGATCATTTCTTTCATCGTTCTGCCCTGCCTTTTCAAAATAACGTCTGTAAATCTCATCCAGGTCGCCGCCGCGCTGGTGCAAATGCAGCACCGCGTAATCATGCTCGCCGAGGAACTTCGTCATGCGGCTCCTTAAATCTGTCCTGGATGTAATCATAAAACGGTTGCCCTCTTTATCTATTTTCTGCACGCCCTCCTGCTGGTACAGTACGCCCAGCAGCTTGTCGTCACAGGGGAGCGTCTCCAGCTCCAGAAGGTAACTGCCGTCTTTGCGGATCTGCTCTTCCAGCTCTTTGATTGTCCCGCTGGCAATCAACTGTCCTTCTACAAAAATACCGACCCTGTCGCATACCTGCTGTATCTGGTGGAGCTGATGGGACGAAATCATCAACGTCCTGCCGTCTTCCGTCGCCAGCTTTCCAATTAACTCCAGCAGTTGGCGCATGCCCTCCGGGTCAATTCCCAGGGTAGGCTCATCCATAATGATAATCTCCGGATCCTTCATCAATACATCTGCAATTCCCAGCCTCTGGCGCATACCTTTGGAGTACGTGCCGGTTTTCTGATCCGCCGCTTTCGTCATGCCTACCCGCTCCAGAAGACGGTCTATCCTCTCTTCCAGCTCTTCTCCATTCAGCCCGTTCAGCTTTCCGGTAAAACGCAGGTTTTCCCTTCCGGTCATATCCGAATAGAAGCCCACATTATCCGGCATATATCCCACAATCGATTTTACCTCCAACGGATTTCGCGTACAGTCCTTTCCGTGGATCTGCGCCGTGCCGGAGGTTGGCTCCGTCAACCCTAGCAGCATCAGGATCGTGGTGGTCTTTCCTGCTCCGTTTGGCCCCAAAAGTCCAAACACCTCTCCTTTGCGTATGGAAAGATTCAGATCGTTTACCGCGGTCTTGTTTCCATATCGTTTGGTCAGATGGGAAATCTCAATTACATTTTCCATTTTTTCTGCCATAGCTTCCTCCAATACCGCTTATCTTCTTCCATATTTTTTAAAGACAAATCCCAAACCTGCAACTAAAATGACAATAATTCCCACTGCCACAATTCCCCATGTGGTAGAAGTTTTCACCGATACACGGAAATCCGCTGTGGATGAAACATTCTCGTTATTAATGGAAATGCTGGTCACATAGTCTCCCGTTATGGAATTTTCCGCCGGTTTTACCGTCGCAGTGATTTCTTTGGTTGCCCCCGGCTCCAGTGTCTCAATCGTGGACTCGCTGAACGATACTTCCCAGTCTGTCGGTACGGAAGAGCTGAGGTTCAGGTTATTCAGTTCTACATTTCCGCTGTTCGTGATGCTTAAAGTCACGGAAGATTCTTTATTGGCATATGCGTCAAAGCTCAGCAGCCCGCTCGGAGTAGACAGCGTCAGCCCATAAGTACCGGTAATACTGATCGCCAGCTCTGTGGAAAGCTTATCATCCGCTGAAATCGCCGTGCAGGGAATCGTATAATCGCCCATCTCAACATTGGCAGGCGGAGCTACCGTTACCGTCAGTCCTTTGCTGCTGCCCGCTTCCACTTCCATGCTTGCCACATTCGAGGAATCATCCGAAGGCGTAAACGTAACCTGCCATCCTTCCGGCGCTTGCGCCGCCAGGCTGTAAGACTGGTTGGTTCCCCTGTTATTTACAATCGTGGTATCAAAGCTGAACGTGGTCCCCGTCACACCCTGCTGCTCGGGATATTCCGAGGTAAAATTGCTCTGTCCCGTCTCTTCCTCATTAATCGTAACCTCCAGCTCCAGCGTATCGGTATTCCCGCTTCCGGCATCCGCCTTCAGCTCTACCTCATAAACGCCCTCTTCCGCCTCTTCCGGCACGGTCAGGTTAAACGTCGCCAGCCCGTCCAGGTCTTCCGCCGACGCGCTCCCGCTCACATGAACTTTGGAAATCTCGCTGCTTCCCCCTTTGAAATATCCGCTCCACTCTTCCGGGATTGCTACAACGGACAAAGAAACATCATACCCTTCTCCATCCAGGCTCAAAAAATCCAGCGAAAAGCTCACAGTCTCTCCTGCCTTCGCCGTAACTCCCGGATAATCCGTGCTCATCTCAATTCCTTCTTCTGCCGCGCTTACCGGAAGCGCCGGAAACAGCATCGAGGTTGCCAGTACGACTGCTGATAAACCCGCTCCTATTTTTTTGTTCCACCCTTTTACACATTCCATTGTCTTTCTCTCCTTTTACGTTACTCGGTTTTTATGACTTTGGACAGGAACCTGTCCTTTCCTCTTCTGTGCTCCATCACTCTACCTTGTAAAAGTTTACTGCCTATTTGTGATATTCATTTGACCAGAATGTGTACAACTTTTGATAAATTTGTGAAAGTATTGTGTCTTTTCTTTCCGCCCGCTAATCCGTATCAGCCGGCTTCCCCCATTCAATATTATGTAGATGAACTGCACCTTTACCCGGATCAGATGATTCCCCTTCACCGGCACCCGAGCTTGAGCTTTACGTCTGCTGCGGCGGCAGTGTGAGAATCCAGATCGACAGTACATCCATAACGCTGGAACCGGGCTTCGGCATCTTCTTTAACAGCAATGTACTCCACAGCTTTTGCCAGGTAAACAGGACAGCCCCCTTTTATTGCCTACGAGCATGCCCATGCCACCAGCGCCTGCTATGAAATGCAGGTACAGGGCAGGCAGGTTGAACAACATATGGCAGCTCATCTGCAGCCACCTGCCGGAATTACCGCATACCCCTGTTTCCAAAGCAAAACATCTTCTGCAAATCAGAATGCAGAAGATGCTCACATTTGTTTATTCAAATTATACGGATACCATCACACTGGACGATATCGCCGCTGTCGCCAGTATCAGCAAAAGCGAAGCGTCGCGCTGCTTCCATTCCACCAGCTATTTCTGTAAAACCTTCCGCCGGCAGGCTGGCATAACTGCGGCACAATACCGGAAGCACTGATTTACCCCAACAGCTTGAGTACCTCTTCCTTCTCAGGCATCACGCGCAGCGCGCCTTTTTTCGTCGTAATCAATGCCGCCGCCGCATTGGCGAAGGACAGCATTTCCTGAAGCTGCTCACTGCTCAGCCCCTCCAGCCCATGCTCCAGCACATAGTTGAGCGCACAGGCACAGAAGGTATCGCCCGCGCCGGTCGTCTCAATCGTATTCTGCATCAGATGGGGCGCCGTCTCCACCCGAAGGTCCTTATAATACGCCCTGCTTCCGTCTTTTCCCATAGACAGCAGGATCAGGGGAATCTGATACTCCGCCCGCAGCTTTGCAATGCCCGCGTCAAAATCTTCTTCCCCGGTAAACCACTGAATCTCATTATCAGAAATCTTCAGGATGTCACACTGCGTCATTCCAAAAGCAATCTGCTCCCGCGCCTCTTCCAGCGTCTTCCACAGCGGTTCGCGCAGATTCGGGTCAAAAGAAATCAGGCAGCCGTTCTCTTTTGCCACGCGCAGCGCTTTCTTCGTCGCCTCGCGTACTCCCTCTTCCGTCATAGACAGAGAACCGAAATGGAACAGCCTGGATTTGGCGATCAGCTCTGTGCTCACCTCTTCCGCCCGCAGCCGGACGTCGGCGCCCGGATTACGGTAAAAAGAAAAGTCCCGGTCCCCATCCGCATAAGTATGTACAAATGCCAGTGTCGTGTGCACCTCTTCATCCAACAGCAGGTTCTCTGTACAGATGCCTGCCTCCTCGACCGCATTTTTTAACTGTTTCCCCAGGTAGTCATCGCCTACCTTGCCGATAAAAGCGGTTTTCTTGCCAAGCTTTGCCAACATTGCCAGCACATTGCAGGGCGCGCCGCCGGGATTCGCCTCAAACATATCATTCCCCTGGGAGCTGACTCCGTTTTGGGTAAAATCGATCAGTAATTCTCCAAGCGCTGTTACATCAAACTTTTTTCCCATTGCTTTCTACCGCTCCTTCCATGTTTCTTTTCCTATATTTTTCCATACGTGCCTTTAAAAGTCAATCCCTGCCGTTTTCTA
>CAZAQD010000003.1:0-80202 GCA_964487425.1 uncultured Marvinbryantia sp.
CCTTTAAGGCGCTGCAGATGGGCAATGTATGGCGCGCGGACCGTCCGCAGAGAGGAAGATACCGTCAGTTTATGCAGTGCGACATTGATATCCTCGGCGAACCGACGATCCTGGCGGAGATCGAGCTGATCCTGGCGGCTTCTACTTTGGTCGGCAAGCTGGATTTTGAAAATTTTACGATCCGTATTAATGACCGTAAGATTTTAAAAGCGATGGCGGCATACAGCGGATTTGCGCCGGAAAGCTATGACACGGTGTTTATTATTCTTGATAAGATGGATAAGATCGGAATAGACGGCGTGGCGGAGGAACTGGAAAAAGAGGGATTTGCAAAGGAATCCATAACAAAATATCTGGCGCTGTTTAAAGAGGCGGCGCCGGATCTGGCAGGGGTGCGTTATCTGCGGGAGGCGTTAAGCGGCGTGCTGGATGATAAGACGGCGGATGATCTGGAGACGATCATCGAAAGCGTGGAAGCAGTGAAGACGGCGAACTTTAAAATTGTGTTTGACCCGACGCTGGTTCGCGGAATGTCTTATTATACCGGACCGATTTTTGAAATCAGCATAGACGGGTTCGGCGGCTCTGTCGGAGGCGGCGGGCGTTACGATGAGATGATCGGCAGATTTACCGGTAACCAGACGCCGGCATGCGGTTTCTCGATTGGATTTGAGAGAATCGTTATGCTGCTGCTGGAAAAAGATTATCAGGTGCCGAAAAAGGGCGCGAAGACAGCGTTCCTGATTGAGAAGGGAATGTCCAAGGAGGGGCTGCTGGACGTCTTTTGCAAGGCGGAGGAGAGACGCAAAAACGGAGACAGCGTCAGCATCAATATGATGAAGAAAAACAAGAAGTTCCAAAAAGAGCAGCTTAAGGCGGAAGGTTATACGGAAATCATTGAGTTTTTCAAAAACTAACAGATACAAAAGGAGTGAAAAGTGATGGCAGAGTCGATGAAGGGATTGCACAGATCCCACAGATGTACGGAGGTCACGAAGGAATTAATCGGCAGTGAAGTGACCCTGATGGGATGGGTGCAGAAGGCGCGCAACAAAGGCGGGATTGTGTTTGTGGATTTGCGTGACCGCTCCGGGATCATGCAGTTGATTTTTGAGAATGGCAGCATTGATGAAGAGGGATTTGAGAAGGCAGGACATTTGCGAAGTGAGTTTGTAATTGCGGTGACCGGTACGGTTGAGGCGCGATCCGGCGCTGTCAATGAAAATCTGGCTACCGGTGAAATTGAGATCCGCGTGCATTCCCTGCGCGTGCTTTCCGAGGCGGAGACGCCGCCCTTCCCGGTGGAGGAAAACAGCAAGACGCGGGAAGAGGTGCGCCTGAAATACCGTTATCTGGATTTGCGAAGACCGGACCTGCAGCGCAATCTGATGATGCGCTCCAAGGTGACTACGCTGGTCCGCCAGTTTATGGAAAAAGAGGGATTTCTGGAGATTGAGACGCCGACGCTTTGCAAGAGTACCCCGGAGGGCGCCAGGGACTATCTTGTGCCGAGCCGTGTGCATCCGGGCAGCTTTTACGCGCTGCCGCAGTCCCCGCAGCTTTATAAGCAGTTGCTGATGTGCTCCGGGTATGACCGCTATATCCAGATCGCGAGATGTTATCGTGACGAGGATCTGCGTGCCGACCGCCAGCCGGAGTTTACCCAGATCGATATGGAGATGTCCTTTGCGGATGTGGACGATGTGATCGATGTAAATGAAAGGCTGCTGGCGTATCTGTTTAAGGAAGTGCTGGATGTGGAGGTGCAGCTTCCGATCCAGAGGATGACCTGGAGCGAGGCAATGAACCGTTTTGGCTCTGATAAGCCGGATCTTCGCTTTGGCATGGAACTGGTTGACGTGTCGGAGGTTGTGAAGGGCTGTGAATTTGCCGTGTTTAAAAATGCGCTTGAGGCTGGCGGAAGCGTCCGCGGTATCAATGCCAAAGGGCAGGGCGGTATGCCGCGCAAGAAAATTGATAAATTAGTGGAGTTCGTAAAGGGCTATGGCGCGAAAGGGCTTGCTTATGTGGCAATCCTGGAAGACGGCAGCGTCAAATCCTCTTTTGGAAAGTTTATGAAGGAGGAAGAGATGGCGGCGCTCATCAAAGCGATGGACGCCCAGAACGGCGATTTGCTGCTATTTGCGGCAGATAAGACAAAGCTGGTTTGGGATGTGCTGGGAGCGCTTCGGCTGGAACTGGCGGGGCAGATGGGGCTTCTGGACAAGACGGAATACCGCTTTGTGTGGATCACAGAGTTTCCGCTGCTGGAGTGGTCGGAAGAAGAGAACCGTTTTACAGCTATGCATCACCCGTTTACCATGCCGATGGAGGAGGATCTGCCGTATATTGATTCTGATCCGGGCAGAGTGCGCGCGAAGGCTTACGATATTGTACTCAATGGCAATGAGATCGGCGGCGGAAGCGTGCGTATCCATCAGAATGATATTCAGGAGAAAATGTTTGAGGCGCTTGGCTTTACGAAAGAGAGGGCGCATGAGCAGTTTGGCTTCCTGCTTGACGCGTTCAAATACGGTGTGCCGCCTCATGCAGGACTGGCATACGGGCTGGACCGCCTGGTTATGCTGATGGCAAAAGAAGACAGCATTCGTGATGTGATCGCTTTCCCGAAGGTAAAAGATGCCTCCTGCCTGATGACAGAGGCGCCGGAAAGAGTAGAGGACAAGCAGTTGGAAGAGCTTGGAATTAAGATTGCAGAAGAGGAAGAAGAAAAAACGGAATCATAAAAAAGGGCAGCTCCCGAACCATGACGGAGCTGCCTTTTAAAATTACCGGACGATTTTCAGACGCCTGACTCCGGATCACTTTCTGTGACATATGCGGCATCGCTTTGCGCATCGTATGTGGCGTCATTCTCAGCGTCATATGCGGCGGTATCTTCAGCGGGATAAAGGATGCTGACGGCATCTGTGATTCCGCCGAGAAGGGCGTCTGTGAAGGAGGCGTTGAGGTTTGCTTCCCAGATCGAGCCGTTGTTGCTTAAGGTGACGATAAGCGTGCGGGTAACGGTTGCAGAATTATCTGTCAACGCTTCTAAAAGTATCTCCGCAGTTTTTAAGGATAATTCTTCCTCAGTGGCGCGGATAGATTCCGTCGTCTGGGCATAGGCGAGCAGCTCGCTGCGGCATTGGCTGACGACAGACTCCAGATCAAAGCTGGTCACCTCAACCTCGGCGCTGGCGGTATTGCCGTCCTGAGTGACATTGGCGACTTTGTAGTCAAAATAGGACGCAAGCTGTTCGACTAAAGCTTCATCAAGCTGTGAGGAAAGCTCATTTTCCACAGCAAAGATGTTTTCAATATTCAGGTAGGCAAGCCACTCGTCGGCAGTGAATTCCCGGAATGGCTCCAGTGTAATATCAAGGACTTCCGACGGCTCAAGAAGATAAGGGTCGGACAGATAAGCGGCGAGTCCGCCGGCGATCTGGTCTTCCAGCTCCTGGTTCTCCTGTATGATCCAGAGGTCATTTTGGTTTACCAGATGGAAGGTAACAGAGGTAGTCCGGGATTCATAGGTGTTAGCCTCCAGACATTCCTTCATCAGGGCAAAAGAACAAACCAGGCTGTTCTGCTCTTCCGGGCTGGAGCTGCCGTAATCAAGCGACTGCCGGATGATGGCGCGGCAGAGGTCCTTGGCCAGCGCTTCGGCGTCAAGGTTGGTGATATTTACCGTTACGGTGGCGTTGCTGCCGTCTGCACTCATAGAAGAGGACTTGATGCGGTATTTAAAGTTCTGGAAAAACAGCTTTACCGCTTCAATCGTTTCCGTGCCGATCTGTTCAGTGGAGTCACCCGATAAGTGGATGTCTTCATATGAGACAAAGGCTTTTATCGTGGATTCATCTAACTCCTGGATCAGGTCCAGTTCCTGACAGACAGCTTTTTCCGGTCCGGCATAGCCGCATCCCGTCAACAGCAGGTGAAGCAGGAGTATGGGAAGAATCCTGGAAAATTTATGTTTCATAAAAATCTCCTTATTGTGAGAAAAATTTGAAAAAAAATTAAATCAGTTTCATTTTATATGAAAAATGCAATATTGTCAAATTTTCTACGGGATTAATGAAAAGAACGTATGTTTTTGAAAATTGTGTGAACCTCAAAAATAGTAGTGCATTTGCATCAGGAATATGATAAGATACTGGAGAAGCGGACTGAGAGATTACTATGATAGATTACAGAGGTGGATATAGATAATGAAGAAAAGGATAGGAATTCTGTTTTTGGTTCTTGTGCTGGCAGGAGGCGCCGGAGCCGGGATATGGTATTTCAGGTTCAGGGGGAATACAGGCTCTTCTTCGGAGGATGCCGTGTTTGTAGATTCGGTTGGTGTGATTACCGGACTTAGCGCTTCGGACGGGACGTTAAACCGTTTTTCCGGTGTGATAGAGCCGCAAAAGACAGTGAGCGTGCAGATTGCCAGCGGTATGACGGTCAAAGAGACTTATGTAACGGTGGGGCAGGAGGTGAAGGTGGGAGACAAGCTGTTTGCCTACGATACGGAGGATGCGCAGGACAGCATTACCCAGTTGGAGATTGACATTGAAAATGAAGAGATTTCCATTGAATCGGCGGAAGCGCAGATTACCCAGTTGGAAAAAGAGCGCGATAAGGTGTCCGGTGATGAGAAACTGAGCTATACCACGCAGATTATGACGACGCAGAATTCAATCAAGCGTTCGGAATATACGATAAAGAGTAAGCAGGCGGAGATGGAAAGCCTGAAAAAGCAGATCGCCAATGCGGTCGTGACCAGCGAGCAGCAGGGCGTTATCAAGACAATTAACAGCAGCCTGGCGTCGTCGGATACAGAGTCGGATATGTCGGACTATTCTTCTACGGAAGACAGCTCCGCCTATATCACGATTATGGCTACCGGCGATTATCTGGTAAAGGGAAAGATCAATGAACAGAATATGTCACAGATAATGGAAGGCGAGCCTGTTATTGTACATTCCCGCGTGGATGAGAGCCTGACCTGGAAGGGGACGATATCCTCCATTGATAAGGACAACAGTTCTACCAACCAGAGCTCAAGCTATTATTATTCCGACAACAGTTCGATGACCAGCTCCAGTACATATCCGTTTTATGTGGAGCTTGAATCCTCGGATGGGCTGATGCTTGGACAGCATGTCTATATTGTGATGGATGAGGGGCAGGAAGACGACCGGGACGGCATGTGGCTGGAAGATTACTATTTTATTACGGATGAGGACGGCGCAGTGACGCCTTATGTATGGGCGGCAGATGCAAACGACAGGCTGGAAAAGCGGAAAATCACTTTCGGCGATTATGACGACGAACTGATGATGTATGAGATCGTGGACGGCTTGACGGTGGATGATTATATCGCGTTCCCGGGTGATGATCTGGAAGAAGGGCTTCCGGTTACCCGTAATGTGGATCAGGTGAGCAGTTACAGTGATGATGATTATCTGGATGACAGTTATTACGATGACAGCTATTATGACGACGAGTATGATGACGACAGTTATGAAGGGCTTGGCATAGAAGGCGCTTTTATGGACGCTTATGACGATGTGGACTTCGGGGAAGACTGGATAGAAGACGAAGAATGAGCCGGGGTGAACGAAGATGATTTTGGAGTTGGATAATATTTATAAGGATTACATAATGGGTAAGATAGTAGTCCCGGTGCTGAAGGATGTCTGCCTTCATGTGGAAGAAGGGGAGTATGTGGCGGTTATGGGACCGTCCGGCTCCGGCAAGTCTACGCTGATGAATATTATCGGATGCCTGGATGAGCCGACCAGCGGAAGCTTCCTGCTTAACGGGAAGAATGTAATCGGGCTTAGTGACAATGAGATTGCGGATGAAAGGCTTCACAATATTGGATTTGTGTTCCAGACCTTTCAGCTGCTGCCAAGACAGACGGCATTGGACAATGTGGCGCTGCCGCTTGTGTATGCCGGGGTGGCAAAGAAAGAGAGGAAAAAGAGGGCGGCACAGGCGCTGAAGCGTGTGGGGCTGGAGGATAGAATGGATTTTATGCCGACACAGTTGTCCGGCGGACAGAAGCAGAGGGTGGCAATTGCCAGGGCGATGGTGAATAATCCCAAGATTCTTCTGGCGGATGAGCCGACCGGCGCACTGGATTCCAAATCCGGCATACAGGTTATGGAATTATTTCAGAAGCTGAACGATGATGGAGTGACCATCATTATGATTACACATGATTCCGATGTGGCGAATTATGCCAAACGGACGGTGTATATTTTTGATGGAGAACTTTCTGAGAAACGAAAGTAGGGGGCTGAATGAAAAAGAAGGGCAGAATAAAGAAAATTATTATCAGTATATTGATTGTGCTGATATTTGTAGGCGCAATCGCAGCCGGTATCTGGTATTGGAAGCAGCACCGGACCGGTGCGGTGGAAGTACAGTCGGTATCTTCTATTAATGTTGCCGATTGGTTTTCTTATGATGAGGAGGGCAGTTCCGGCACGATCGTGTCGGATGTAAGCCAGAGCGTGCGCGTACCGGAGGATAAGGTCGTAAGCGAGGTTTACGTAGAAGAAGGCGATAAGGTCAAAATCGGCGATAAATTGCTCTCTTATGATACGACGCTTCTGGAGCTTGATAAGGAGCTTCAGGAATTGAATGTGCAGGAGATTGAACTGGAGATTAAATCGGCTGAGGCGGATCTGGTTAAATTGCAAAATACAACGCCGGTAGGGCATTCGTCGGATGATGACGACGTTAGCGCGGATAACAGCCTGCTCGACAGCGACTACTGGAGTCCGTATGACGACGATGATGATGACGACGAGGCAAGAGTGTATTTTAACGACAGGGAAATGCTGGCGGTTTCCCAGGAAGCGCAGACTGCAGCGGAGGAAATTATCGAGGCGGGAAGCGACGATACACAGCCTTCGGAAAGCGGGACACAGGAGGAGACAGTGCCTACAGAGGCGGCGACGACAGAGGATGAAGATGCAGAGCAGATGATTGGGAATGACGAGACTGTTATTGAGAATCTGACACCGGCGGACCTCAATAGTGCGGGTGCGTCCTCCGAAAGCGAGGGATACAGCAGTATTGACGACGCGGCTGCCGCAGCCGGGGATGGCGAAGAGGAAATCGAAAAGCCCAAACTGAATCAGACGTTAAGCGAATTTCTGACAAACGTCCGCATCAAAGAAAAAGGACCGGAAGGGGAGGAGATTCTCCTTGCGGATACGGTGGACCAGACAGAGGAGGATGAGCCGGTTACGGCACAGATCAGCCAGGATGGGATAACGCTGATCCCGCATTTTAAGGAAGATGCGGAGCATCAGTTTGGTAAGCTGAATACGTATGTTTTATACATAAAGGGAATTGTACTGGATGAAGAGGTGTCTGGAAAGAGCTATGGAACAGCGGTGATTGACGGAGAAGATTATCCTGAAATCGGCGGATTTACGCTCGTTCAGTACACCAGGTCGGGAGCGGAGGACGTGGTGAAGCTGACACTTGCTTTCCATGACGGGCTGGAAGAGGAGCAGGCGCAGGCGCTGCTGGCAGATATGTATCTGGAAATCCCGCTGAGTACAGAGGAGCTGGTTTCGGACAGCCTGCTTTTTAGAACATCGGAGAAGGAAGCCGACGATATCACCATTGCACTTTCCCTGCCGGAGGCAGAAACCGAGGAAGAACTGGAAGCAGAGGAAGAAGCTGCGCTGAATACAGAGGCTTTTGCAGGAGAAACGGAAGCGGAAGAAGATCTCGCGGAAGAGGATGCCAGCCTTTCAGAGGAGGAAATTCTGTCCGAAGTGGAAGAAGACAGTGAGTCTTCCGACGCCGAAGAAGAGAGCGAAAGCGAGACAACGCAGGACGATACGTCAAATGGCGCAGCCATTTCGGGATTTTATGTTACCGTGCAGTGGAATCACGGAACGAATGACAGGGCAAACTGGCCGGAGAGCCTGACACTTTTATTCTATGAATCAGAGCTGTCGCCGGACTATGTGTATACCAGGACAGTTGGAACTGTATATAATGAAGAAGGGGGCATCCAGACGACGACCGCAGACGCGGAGCCGGTTAAAGAGACGGAGGCAACCACAGAAACAGAGGCGTCAACGGACAGCACGGAAACGCCGTTGTCCGAGACGATAACGGATACGACAGACCCGTATTCCAGTACGCAGGTATGGTCGAACCTTGCGGTCAACTGGTCGGAGCTGGGCGCGCCGAAGAATCCGAATGAATATTATATGACGGTGTCGGTAACGAATTATATTCCGACCATTTGGTGGGATGAGGCGTCAGGGAGTTATTCAATTGTAATGAATTACCTGGAGCCGGAAGAGTCGCCGCTTGTGAAGCTCAATCCTCTGAGCGAGCTGGATTATGCCAGCGGCGCACAGGGCAAGTACTATAAAGGGAGCGGAACAAAGGAAGATCCGTATGTGTTTTTCTGTACGGACGGCGCAATCATCCGCAATACCTTTGTCAACTGGGTGCTCGGGTTTAATGAGCTGGGTACGGAAAGAGTTTCGGACGGCTACTATGTAATTCTGGAAATACGTGAATCGGACAGTATAACCGGGGCATTTATTAAGAGCGTCGGACTGGACGGCACGATTCGCGTGGATTATGGATATGGACCGGGAACTTACTGGATTTTCACCAGTGATGCCGGAATTGTAAAATATGAGGAAGATATCGCGGACGATTACTGGGATGACGATGGATATGAATATTATGATCCGGGCTGGGAGGAAACCGGCGACACCTATACGGTGGAAGAGCTGGCAGCCGCTATCGAGGCGAAGGAGAAGGAGATCCGTCAGCTTAAAGTAGATGAGAAGAAAGCAAACCTGGATTTAAAGAAGTATACAAAGGAGCTGGAGGAGTGTAATGTAGTCAGCGCGATCAACGGCTATGTGAAGTCCATTGGGGAAACGGACGACAGTGATGCCTATCTGGTTGTTACCAGCGAGGAAGGGCTTTATTTGAAGAGTACGGTAAGCGAGCTGGATCTGGATTCAGTGGAAAAGGGACAGACTGTTTCCTGTACCTCATGGGATACCGGAGCCAGGTTTTATGCTACGATCACGCAGATCGATTATTTCCCGTCCAGTACGGAGTCGGATTATTACTGGGGGAGCGGCAATTCCAATTCTTCCAATTACCCGATACTGGCGGTGATTGAGGATGCGGATGGTCTGTCGGAATATGAATCGGTAAGCGTTACGATTCCGACGTCGGACGGTTCTTCCACAGGTAAGATTTACATTGAAAAAATGTATATCCGCTCGGAAAACGGACAGAGTTATGTCTATATAGCGGATGAGAATGATCTGCTGAAGAAGCAGTATATCCGTACCGGAACCAACAGCTATGGTATGGTGGAAATCAAAGAAGGGCTGTCGGAGAATGACAGGATCGCATTCCCCTATGGAAAGAATGTAAAAGAGGGAGCCAAAGTAGTGGATTCATCAAACGATGAGTATTATTGACGGGAGGTAATAACGTTGCTTGAAAATATACGGCTTTCATTTCAGGGGATCTGGTCCCACAAGATGAGATCCTTCCTGACAATGCTGGGAATCATTATCGGTATTGCCTCGATTATCTCCATTGTATCAACGATTCAGGGTACAAATGAGCAGCTGATGCAAAACGTGATCGGCTCGGGGACGAATGCGGTGAGTATTACTCTGAGTAAGGGCACGGATTATGATTATACCTTTGATTACGAAAGTATTCCCGACGGAGTGCCGGTAATCAGTGAGGAGACGCGGCAGAGGCTGGTGGATGAGGTGGATGGAGTGGAAGACGCAACCCTTTATACCAGCCGGTCTTACGCCGATGATATTTACTATTTGAAACAGTCTCTGCAGGGGGCGCAGGTTTATGGCATCGATACCCATTATTTTAATGTGCTGGGCTATATGATACGGACAGGACGCTCTTTTGTGGAAGAGGATTACAGCGATTACCGCAAAGTGGTGATCCTGGATCAGGATGCGTCGAGCGCGCTGTTTCAGGAGGAGAGTGCGCTGGGCAAGACGCTTGAGATTAACGGCGAACCCTTTACGGTGGTGGGAGTTGTGCAGCTCGCCTCTCAGTTTGAGCCGGTCATCAACAGTGAGGAAGAGTACTATACGTATTTAGGCGATGACTCTTCTTCCGGCTGCATTTTTATGCCATCCTCTGTATGGCCGATCGTGTACCAGTTTGATGAGCCGCAGAATGCTTCTGTTAAGGCGGCTTCCGTTGAGTACATGACGACGGTGGGCAAACCCTGCACATCTATTTTAAATGAAGGGCTGACCACGCAGGATCAGGATTTGAAGTACCGGGCAAAGAATACGCTGGATACCGTGGAACAGCAGCAGAAGATTAATGCATCCACAAACCAGCAGTTGATCTGGATTGCCAGTATCTCACTTCTGGTAGGCGGTATCGGCGTTATGAATATTATGCTGGTGTCGGTAACCGAGCGTACCAGTGAAATTGGGTTGAAAAAGGCGATTGGCGCAAGAAAGCGCGTGATTCTGGCGCAGTTTTTGACAGAGGCTGCAGTGCTGACCAGCCTTGGCGGGGTTGTCGGGGTAATCGCGGGAATTGTGATGGCGCAGGCGATTTCCAAGATGGCAGACGTGCCGGTAGGAATCAGCGTTCCGGCAATCGTGATCGCGGTATTGTTCTCTACCGTTATCGGAATTATCTTCGGATTTGTGCCGTCTATCAAAGCGTCAAACCTGAATCCGATTGATGCTTTGCGCCACGAGTAGGAGAATGGCAGAGGCGCCGCAATAAAAATGAGAAACACTGTGGCGGGAGCAAAATGCCGTAAAGAAGGGAAAATGCTGAAAACGTTGTAAACAGAACAAAAAGTCCTTGCAACGGCAGAGTTGTTATGATAAAATATTTCAGTCGTAAAAAAACACGTATGCATATTTCGAGGAGGGTGCCGCTAAAGCGGTTTCCAAGAGAGTGAACGCATACGGAAGCAAAACCAAAAAGGAGAAAGAAAAATGAGCGTTATTTCAATGAAACAGTTACTTGAAGCAGGTGTTCACTTCGGACATCAGACCAGAAGATGGAATCCTAAGATGGCTCCGTATATCTATACCGAGAGAAACGGAATCTACATCATCGACTTACAGAAGTCTGTAGGCATGGTAGACGACGCTTACAATGCAATCGGTGATATCGCAGCCAACGGCGGCACCATTCTTTTCGTAGGTACAAAGAAGCAGGCTCAGGATGCTGTGAAGGCAGAAGCTGAGAGATGCGGTATGTACTATGTAAACGAGAGATGGCTGGGCGGTATGCTGACCAACTTCAAGACGATCCAGAGCAGAATCAACCGTTTGAAAGAGATCGAGACAATGGAAGCAGACGGAACATTTGAAGTTTTGCCGAAGAAGGAAGTTATCGCATTAAAGAAAGAGATGGAAAAGCTGACAAAGAATCTGGGCGGAATCAAAGATATGAAGAAGGTTCCGGATGCAATCTTTGTAGTTGACCCGAAGAAGGAAAGAATCTGCGTTCAGGAAGCACATACACTGGGCATTCCGCTGATCGGTATCTGCGATACCAACTGCGACCCGGAAGAGCTGGATTATGTAATCCCGGGCAATGATGATGCAATCAGAGCTGTCAAATTAATCGTTTCCAAGATGGCAGATGCTGTTATCGAGGCAAATCAGGGCGTTGAGACAGATGCTGCGTTCGAAGGTGATTTTGCTGAAGAAGCAACTGATATTGAAGATGTAGTTGCAGAGACGGAGGAATAATAACATGGCTATCACAGCAGGAATGGTAAAAGAATTAAGAGAGATGACAGGCGCTGGTATGATGGACTGTAAGAAGGCTCTTACAGCAACAGAAGGCGATATGGACCAGGCAGTAGAGTTCCTGAGAGAAAAAGGACTGGCTACCGCACAGAAGAAGGCAGGAAGAATTGCAGCAGAAGGACTTTGCAAGGTTCTGGTATCTGAGGATGCTAAGAAGGCAGTTGTTGTAGAGGTAAATGCTGAGACAGACTTCGTTGCAAAGAACGATACTTTCCAGGCATATGTGGCAGAGGTTGCACAGCAGGCGATGGTTACGGAAGCAGCAGACCTGGAAGCATTCATGGCTGAGAAATGGTTGCCGGATACCAGCAAGACAGTAGCGGAAGCGCTGGCTGGAAAGATTGCAGTCATCGGTGAGAATATGAACATCAGAAGATTCCAGAAGGTGGAAGAAGCAGATGGTTTTGTGGCTTCTTATACACATATGGGCGGAAAAATCGGCGTTCTGGTTGATGTCGTAACCGACGTTGTAAACGATGAAGTAAAAGAGATGGCTAAGAATGTGTCAATGCAGATTGCAGCTCTGAAGCCGCAGTACACCAGTAGAAATGAAGTGAGCGAAGAATATATCGCTCATGAGAAGGAAATCCTTCTGGCGCAGATCCAGAACGATCCGAAGGAATCCCAGAAGCCGGAGAAGGTGATTCAGGGAATGATTAACGGACGTATCAACAAAGAACTGAAGGAAATCTGCCTGTTGGATCAGGTTTATGTGAAGGCAGAAGATGGAAAGCAGAGCGTACAGGCTTATGTTGATTCCGTAGCAAAAGCAAACAATGCAAAGATTACGGTAAAAGGCTTTGTTCGCTTCGAAACTGGTGAAGGAATCGAGAAGAAGGAAGAAGATTTTGCAGCGGAAGTTGCAAAGCAGATGGGGATATAAGCACAAATAGAAACGAACGAAAAGGCTGCCGGCGATGATTGCCGGCAGCTTTTTTGGGTATGAAAATATTTGTCCGTAAATGAAAAATCAGGGAAGGGCGTTCAGAACCTCAATCATTGATTGGAGCGTTATGGCGTGCATGCTGTTTTCCATTGCACGCTGAATGTCATGCAGCCTGCATCCAGAACCGTATGTACCGCCCGTCCCACCGGACAGGCGGGGTTTGGGTTTTCGTGGAAGCGGAACAGGTCTTCACGGCTGCCTTCCACCGCTTCGCAGACGTCAAATATGGTAATCGCTTCCGGCGTTTTGCCAGCGTGGAACCGCCGATGCCGGCAGGCGCAGAGAATTGCAGCGGTAAATCCGCTGATAAAGGCGGAAGTATATGATCTGAACCATTTTCCGCAGAGGGAAGAAAAGTATCAGGTCATGAGCGTTCCCTGTATGGTGGTGAATGAAGAAAAGCCGCTGCTTTATTTATGAAACGCTGCGTTATTTGCCGAAAGAGCGTTTGGAGTTGCTAACGCCCAATAAATAATCAACCGTACAGTCATAGTACTTTGCCAGACGGATCAGCGCCCATACCGGAATCTCGCGGATGCCTTTTTCGTATCTGCGGTAGACTTCTCTGTTACATTCTAAAATATCTGCAATTTGCTGCTGAGTCAGATCATGATCGATTCTCATGTCTTCAATTCGCGTAAAATACTGTGAAAAATACATCTGTATCACCTCCTGATTATGCTATCAAATAGTTGCATCACATGAGCGGAAATGCTACTATATGGTAGTAATAATGAGACAGAGATAAAATTCAGAAAGAAGGTTTGGGAGGGGTTTTATCAATATGTATACAGATGAGCAATTGAGGAGAGTGGCGGATTTTTTGAAGATATCGGATGAAGAATTTTACAGGAATTATGTTCTTGGAGCTCCGGCAAAGGAGCGGAAAGAATTTTTGGCGGAGTTCCCGGAATTTGCCGAAATCAGCAAAAGGTTTGAAGGCAAAGAGAAAGGAAAGAAAGAGTAGAAGCCGGCATTTCTCTGTGATATACTATAGCTATTCAGGAAAGAGCATATGGCGTCATGGAGGTAGCTATGTCAAATATCAGAGATTATATCAGTTGGAGAGGAGACCTTTCCCTGCATCAGTCCGTTTTTAATGAGGTGGATAACCTGATTCTTTCTGTTTTCGCGTATGCCAATCTGGATGGAATTGAGGAGGTGCAGGGAGCGGGCGGACTGCCGCTGCCGGCATTATCGGACCGTTTTTTTGCCCTGCATACGGAAAAGGAGCTGATAGAAAATCTGTTTTCCGTGCTGGAGGCATCCGGGGCAGAGAATATCAGCCAGATACAGGAGGGCGGGATAAAAAGCTTCCGGGCGATGTTAAAGAGGATAGAGAACTTTCCGCCCGAGTCCGGGATGATGATACGGGAACTTGTCAATGCCCTGCTGGCGGGCTGGCTGGAGCAGCTGCGGGCGGATACACAGGAAAAGATAGCAGTTCGCAAGGATGCAAAATAGAATCGATATGAAGAGAATCATAAGAAACATTATAAAATATGCGGGATTTGGGGCAGGGGCGTTTCTTCTGTATGTTTGCCTGGGAATTGTCATTTCCTACTGCAGGCAGTCAGAGGTGTCCGAGGGCTTCCGGGAGCATTTCCGGGCGTCGGACTGTTATGCAGACGGCACGTCCACGGATCGGGCGTGTATCATCGAGGATAATACGCAGGCGCTGGTTGAGAGACTGCGTATGATAGAGGGCGCGAGGGAAAGGATTATCCTGTCCACGTTTGAGTTTCGGGCGGATGAAAGCGGGAAGGATATCATCGCGGCGCTGCTGGAGGCGGCGGAGAGAGGCGTGAAGGTGGAACTCCTTGCCGACGGCATTCCGGCATTTTTGCGGATGGACGGGAATCCGTATTTTAACGCGCTTGCGTCCGCAGAAACGGTGGAGATCAAAATATATAACAGGGTGAATCTGTTGATGCCGTGGAAAAGCATGGGGCGCCTTCATGATAAATATCTAATCGTGGATGACTGTCTGTATCTTTTGGGCGGACGCAATACCTATGACTATTTTCTGGGAGAGAACGGATACAAAAATTATGACAGGGATGTGCTGGTGTACGCGTCGGACCCCGAAAGCGCAGACAGCTCTATCCATCAACTGGAAGCTTATTTTGAAAGCGTCTGGGAGCTGGACGTATGTGAACCCTTCCGGATAAAGGGAAGCAGCGCAAAGATAAGGGAAGCCAAAGAGGAGCTTGCGCAGCGCTACCGCAGCAATCTGGCGGCGTATGGGCTGCCGGAGGAGGATTATAAGGCTATGACGTATGAAGTAAAGAAGATTACGCTGCTGTCCAACCCGACCCATGTCTACGCAAAAGAGCCGACCCTGTTTTATGCGCTCACGGAATTGATGGAAGAAGCGGAGGGGGAAATCCTGATCCATACGCCGTATGTGATCTGTAATGACTGGATGTACGAACGCCTTGCCGGGATATGCGCCAGCCATGCGCAGGTATCCATGCTGACCAATTCGGCTGCCAACAATGGGAATCCTTTTGGGGCTGCGGATTATCTGCTCAACCGGACAAAGCTTCTGGATACGGGAATAACGATCTATGAGTACGAAGGGGGCGTGTCCTATCACGGCAAAAGCATCGTAATCGGCGATGAGATTTCTGTGGTGGGTTCCTTTAACATGGACATGCGCAGCGCCTATCTGGACACGGAGCTGATGCTTGTCATTGACAGCGAAGAGGTAAACGCCCAACTGAGAGGATATCTGAAGGAATACGAAAAAGAAGCGGTTAAGGTGTTGGATGAGGAAACCTATGAGATACCGCAGGGGGTAGTAAGACAGGAGCTGAAGGGGAAAAATGCGCTGTATGTGCAGATACTGAAATGGCTGGACGGGCTGCGTTTTCTGATGTAATGAGCTGCCGCATATGCGGCGGCTCATTATTCAATATTATACATTTTTCGGAATTCGGTGGGAGTAAAGCCGGTCACAAGCTTGAACATCCGCAAAAAAGAGGAGGGCGTGGAAAAGCCGGACTGCAGCGCCACCTCAATAACGGAAAGGTCTTTGTTAATCAGCAGATTCTTGGCGTGGGCGATGCGCTTCTGGTTCAGATATTTATAAAAAGAGGTATCGGAGTATTGCTTAAACAGGCGGGTGAAGTGGTACTTGCTGAAACCGGCGAGAGAAGCGACGTCCTCCAGGGTAAGGTTCTCCGCAAAATGTTCGTTGATATAGTTGCAGATAAAGAGAAACTTATCCATATATTCTTTTTGCTTTCTGTTTTTCGCTTCAAAGTGGTTTTGCACAAGTTCCGCGTAATACCTGCCCACATAAACTAACAGTTCCAGGAACTTGGCATAGATAAAAGCTTCGGCATAAGGGTTGGAGCTGAAATATTCGTCGCGGATCTCCAGCATCAGCTTCCGGATCTGCCGGTGGATCTGCGGATAGTTATCCGGGGTAATCAAAATGGCGGGGCTGATCATGGAGAGAATGACGTCCAGCTCTTTGAGGTCGATCTGCATCAGGCTCGGCTGGAAAATAATCCGCACGCCGCTTGGCGGGGCAAAAAGCTCATGCACGACGTAGGGACAGATAATCATAATGTCCCCTTCCCGGATCATATAATCCTCTTCCCCGCATACGACGCGATAGGTATTTTCGGTGGGCATAATCAGTTCGATCTGGGTATGCCAGTGCGGCGGATAATTTTCTGCTTCGTCGTTATTGTAAAGGCGCATCTGCATATCTTTTTTATAATTGACGGTTTCGTGAAGTCCGGTTAAAGTCTCAATCATAAGTGGTATTCTCCTGTTCTGAGCGCAATTTTGAAATACTAGAAATTGCGCTAAATATTTTTATTTCAATATATCAAAAACACGAAAATAATTCAATAGATTGGATAGAAATTGATAAAACAAACAAAATCGGTGAATACAGAACAAAAATATGCATAAATTTTATCCTGATTAATTGTAAAAATATACTAAATGACGGAAAAACGGAAAAGAAAAAGCAATAAATGAGGGGTATATAGCAACAATTACAAAGAAAAGTACAATTTTCTTTGCTATAGTGTAGATACATGAAAGACGAAGATCATTTAAAGGAGGAAGATGAGATGAAAAAGAGAAGATTAATGTCGGCAGCTCTGGCAACAGCTATGGCTGCAAGCACGATGCTTGCTGTAGCGCCGGTACAGGCAGAAGGCGAAGTTCAGGAAATTACCTGGATGTTCTGGGACGATCTGGAAGCAACCGAAGATTTGATTTCGCTGGGCTATGCAGAAACCATTGAGCGCTTTAATGCAGATTATGAAGGCGTTTACCATGTAACGCCGATCACAACCAACCTGGAAGAATACTATCCGAAGCTGAATGCGCTGGTAGCAGCAGGCGATACGCCGGATGTATTTATCGTAAGCCCGGGTCCTAACCTGGACGTATATGTAGAGCCGGGCAAAGCGGCAGCGCTTGACGAGTATCTGGAAGCGGACGGCTGGAAAGACACCTTCGCCAGCGACGCAGTATTTTCACAGATGACTTACGACGGCAGCATTTATGCAGTACCGCTTAATATTGCAGCGGCATGCGTATTCTATAATACAGAGATGTTTGAAGCGGCAGGAGTTGAGGTTCCGACTACATGGGAGGAACTGCTGGATGTATGCCAGACGCTTCAGGATGCAGGTTACACACCGATTTCTATCAGTGCAGGAACCGCATGGTGCTTATCAATGGTAGCAGGTTACCTTTGCGACAGAGAAGGACTGGACATTGCAGCGGTTGAATCCGGCGAAGAGAGCTGGGTAAATGACAGCACGCTTGCAGCAGGAGAAAAACTGATTGAGCTGTCTCAGTACTTCCAGCCGACAGCAGCAGGCGATACCAACGACGTGGCAACAGCAGCATTCTATAATGAGGAAGCGGCAATCCTGATCCAGGGTTCCTGGGCAATCGCACAGGTTAACGGTGCAAATCCTGATTTCGAAGCTAAGTGCGGCGTATTCCAGTTCCCGGGCATCGAGGGTGGTAATGATGCCGGCAGAATCATTGCAAAATCAGACTCTCTGGCTATGAGCGCAAATACGGAATATCCGGAAGCGGCAATTGCCCTGATGAAATATTTTACAGATGACACTGCACAGAAATATACGGCAGAAGTCGGCGGAAAGATTCCGGTTACGAATGTTGAGTATGATCCTGAAGTAGCTCCGGCTCAGTTGGCATTTGTAATGGATATTTTCCAGAATGCAAGCGGCACATTTGGATTCTACAACGAATCTCTGGCTACGACAGAAGCAGGCGCATTTTTCGATGATCAGATGGTATCCATATTCCTGGGTGATGCGACTCCGGAAGAAGCATTCCAGAATATTGAAGACTGGTATGAGATGGAAATCAGATAATCGGCATATGAAGGGATATTGTGGAACCTGAAATAATTGCCTGGCAGCGGGGTTGTCATTTAGACGGCAATCTCGCTGTTTCTGTTACTGTAAAGGGGCATGCCGGATAGTGAGGGCCGGCATGCGGCATTCTGAATATTTGCCAGGAGGCTTGATTATGGATAAATTGTTAAAAGATAAGAAGGCGATCCTGTTTTTTATTCTTCCGGGATTTCTTCTGTTTACTTTGATTTTGTTCATTCCGATTTGCCAGTCGGTGTATTATGCGTTTTGTGATTACGATGCGCTGACATCGCCGGTGTTTGTCGGATTGAAGAATTTTCAGAAAATGATGAAAGACAAAACGATGGCGATTGCGCTGAAAAACTCCATGTTCTTTCTGATTTTTTCCTGCGTTTCGCAGTTGGTTATGGGGCTTTTTCTGGCGGGGCTGCTGACGAATATAAAAAAGGGCAGAAACCTGTTCAAAAATATTATTTATCTCCCATGCGTACTGTCTTCGGCGGCGCTGGGGCTTTTGTGGATGTTTATTTTCAGCCCGAAGCTGGGGATCAACCAGCTCCTTGCCCAGTGGGGGATTGAGGGGCCGCTTTGGCTGATGTCTACGGATGGATTTATTATACTTCCGATGTGGGTGATAGGCTTTGTCGCTTTGTGGCAGTATGTAGGACAGTCTATGATGCTGTATATGGCGCAGATTTCCGGTATCAGCAAAGCGCTGTATGAAGCTTCTTATATTGACGGATGTAATAAGGTGCGGGCATTCCGCTATATTACGCTGCCTCTGATTAAGCCGATGGTGGGAACGGCGATGTCCTTAAATGCAATCGGCTCTTTAAAGTTTTTTGACCTGATCTTCAATATGACAGAGGGAGGACCGAACCATAAAACAGAGGTTCTTGCAACCCATCTGTATTTACAGGGATTTAAATATTTCAAGTATGGTTATGCCAGCGCAATCGGAGTCGTTCTTTTGGCGCTCTGCCTGCTGACAACCTTTGTGATTAACCGTATATTCAGAACAGAAAATTATGAAATGTAGGAGGGATGAACATGGCAGAAAAGAAAAATAAAACCAAAATCGGATTGCCTGCAATCCTGATCTATCTGTTCCTCTGCTTCATGGCAGTGATTTATCTGCTGCCGCTGCTTTGGGTGTTTTCTGTTTCCTTTAAGACGAATGCGGAGATCTTTTCATCCCCGTTTTCGATTCCGTCAAGTTTTTTTATAGACAATTATGAGGTGGCGTGGACAGCGGGAAAGCTGGGAACGGCGACGCTGAATTCCTTCTTTGTCTGTGTGGCTACGTTGCTTTTAAGTATGTTGTTTGGCTCTATGGCGGCTTTCGCGATCGGACGCCTGCGCTGGAAGATGTCCGGTGTGGCAATGGTTTATTTTATGATGGGAATGATGATACCGGTGCATTGTGTGCTGATCCCTTTATTTACAAGATTTGCCAAAATGGGGCTTTCGAACAGCCTGGTGGGGCTGGTGCTTCCTTATTTGACATTTTCTCTGCCGACGACTATATTTATCATGACGGGCTTCTTTCAAAGTATACCGAATGAATTGATAGAGTCTGCCTGCATGGACGGAAGCAGTGTCTATGGAATCTTTTTCAAGATCTGCCTGCCGCTGGCAAAGACAGGTTTATTTGTGACCGGACTGATGACCTTTGTGGCAAACTGGAATGAGCTGCTGCTGGCGATGGTATTTATCTCTGATGATGCGAAGAAAACACTTCCGGTATCGCTTTCTAAATTTGTGGGACCGTATAATACAAATTATTCGCAGATGTTTGCGGCGATTATTATTGCGATTATCCCTACGATTGTCGTGTATTGCATATTCAGTAACCAGATCGTAGACGGACTTACGACTGGTGCGGTGAAAGGCTAATAGAACAGAGAGAATGGCTTGAGGTCAATTGTGGAGGAAAAATAAATGTTACGAAAAGAGGCAAGGAAAAAAGCGGAAGCGCTGGTCGCGCAGATGACGCTGGAGGAGAAGGCAAGCCAGTTGAAGTATGATTCTCCGGCGGTGAAGCGCCTGAATGTCCCTGCATATAACTGGTGGAATGAAGGAATCCACGGAGTTGCCAGAGGCGGTCAGGCGACGGTATTTCCCCAGGCGATCGGACTGGGAGCGACCTTTGACCAGGAATTGGTAGAAAAAGTTGCCGATGTGACGGCGACGGAAGGACGTGCAAAGTACAACGCATATTCGGCAAAGGGCGACCGTGATATTTACAAAGGGCTTACCTTTTGGTCTCCCAATGTGAATATTTTCCGTGATCCCCGTTGGGGCAGAGGCCATGAAACCTACGGGGAGGACCCTTATCTGACCAGCCGCATGGGAGTTGCCTATGTAAAAGGGCTGCAGGGAGAAGGAGAGACGATGAAAGCGGCGGCGTGCGCCAAGCATTATGCAGTCCATTCGGGACCGGAAGCGGTGCGGCATGAATTTAATGCGGAGGTTTCCGCAAAGGACCTGTATGAGACTTATCTGCCTGCTTTTCAGGCGCTGGTAGAAGAGGCGAAGGTGGAGGCGGTGATGGGCGCGTACAACCGGACGAATGGCGAGCCTTGCTGCGGCAGCCCGTCTTTGCAGAAAATCCTGCGCAAGGACTGGGAATTTGAAGGGCATTTTGTATCGGATTGCTGGGCGATCCGGGATTTCCATGAGCATCATGGGGTGACAAACCAGGCGATGGAATCCGCGGCTCTGGCAATTAATAATGGCTGTGATTTGAATTGCGGAAACACGTATTTACATATTTTAAATGCCTATCAGCATGGGCTGGTGACGGAAGAAGTGATTACGGAGGCGGCGGTGCGCCTGTTTACGACCCGTTATCTGCTGGGGCTGTTTGACGGAAGCGAATATGACAGCATACCGTATACGGCGGTGGAGTCAAAGGAGCATCTTGCGCTTGCACAGAAGGCGGCGGAGGAGAGCATGGTATTGCTGAAAAATAACGGCATCCTGCCGCTTGCGAAAGAACGGTTGAAGACAGTGGGCGTGATCGGTCCAAACGCCAACAGCCGCGCGGCGCTGATCGGCAATTATCACGGGACAGCCTCCCGTTATATTACAGTCCTGGAAGGCATTCAGGATTATCTCGGGGAAGAGGTACGGGTATTGACGGCGCCCGGCTGTGAACTGTTCCGGGACCGGACGGAGCATCTGGCGGCTGCGGGTGACCGCTTGGCGGAGGCGAAAACCGTAGCGGAGCACAGCGATGTAGTCATTCTCTGCCTGGGGCTGGACGAGACGCTGGAGGGAGAAGAAGGCGATGCGGGCAACAGCTATGCTTCCGGCGACAAGGTGGATTTAAAGGTCCCGAAGGTGCAGCAGGAGCTGATGGAGGCGGTGGCGGACACCGGCAAACCGGTGGTTCTCTGTATGATGGCGGGCAGTGATATGGATATGAGTTATGCCAATGCACATTTTGACGCTATTTTGCATCTCTGGTATCCGGGGGCGCAGGGCGGAAAAGCGGCGGCAAAGATTCTTTTCGGAGAGGCGTCGCCGTCCGGGAAGCTGCCGGTGACTTTTTATGAAACTTTAGAGGAACTGCCAGAGTTTGAGGATTATGGAATGAAGGGCAGGACCTACCGCTATATGGAAGGCAAGGCGCAGTATCCCTTCGGCTTTGGGCTGACTTACGGCAAAGGCGGTGTGCGCAAAGCCGGTGTGAAGAATGGAGCGGCAGGCGCCGGGCACGGTGTGGTATTGCAGGCGGAAGTGGAGAATACAGGAGCGGCTGCGATCGATGAAGTCGTTCAGGTCTATGTCAAATGCCTGGATTCCGGTTACGCAGCTCCCAATCCTGCTCTTTGCGCCTTTGCAAGAGTCCATCTGGAAGCGGGAGAAAAAGCAGATGTGGAAATCCCGGTATCGCCGCAGGCGTTTACGGTGGTGGATGAAGAGGGAGAGCGAAAGGTGGATGGCAAAGCGTTTGCTTTTTATGTGGGCTGCTGCCAGCCGGATGAAAGAAGCGTGGAACTGACAGGCTCTGCGCCTGTGAAAGTGGAGATTACTCTGTGACGGGGGAATGGATATGAAGTTTGAATTGTGCTATCCGGGCTGGAAAGAGAAGGCGCTGACCTTTAGCTATGATGACGGGCAGGTCTATGACCGCCGGTTGATAGAGCTGTTTAACCGGTATGGATTAAAGGCAACCTTTCATTTGAATTCCGGGATGCTGGATCAGGAAGGCTTTGTGACAAAAGAGGAGCTTTCCCGGTTATATGAGGGGCATGAAATTGCCTGCCACGGCGTTTGGCATGAATATCCGACGCATTTGGCGCGGGAGCGGCTGGTGCGGGAGTTCTATCAGGACCGGCTGGCGCTTGAGGGCTGTACGGGCAGGCTGGTGCGGGGATGTTCTTATGCGTTTGGGGAATATGATGACCGCGTGGTGGAGACGCTTCGCTGCCTGGGCTTTGCCTACAGCCGCACAGTGGAGTCTACGCATGGCTTTAAGGCGCCGGAAAATTTCCTGAAGTGGACGCCGAGCTGCCATCATAATGACGCGTTTGCGGATATGGCAGAACGGTTTCTGCAAAAGCCGGATTATATGAAATGCCCGCTTTTATACGTGTGGGGACACAGCTTTGAGTTTGAAAGAGAGCAGACATGGGAAAAAATGGAAGATTTTTGTAAAAAGGTACATGGGCAGGATGATGTATGGTATACTACTAATATCGAATTTGTGGATTACATGAATGCTGCCCGAAGCCTGCTTTTTTCGGCGGACGGGGAGCGTGTGCAGAACCTGTCGGCGATTAAAGTCTATGCGAAAGTGGATGGAGAAAGAAAAATAATATAGAGATATTCGGGAACAGGGCTGCCGTAAGGGACAGCCTTGTCCTGTATAAGGGGAAAAGATGTTTAACGCCAAAAATCCGATTTTACCGGGCTTTTACCCGGATCCGTCGATCTGCCGCGTGGGCAGGGAGTTCTATCTGGTAAATTCTACCTTCGCCTATTTTCCGGGCGTGCCGGTATTTCGAAGCAGGAATCTGGCGCAGTGGGAACAAATTGGAAATGTGCTTGAACGGCAGGCGCAGGTTCCGCTGGAAGGCTGCGGGCATTCGGAAGGGATCTATGCGCCGACGATTCGCTATCATAACGGGACTTTTTATATGATTACCACAAATGTTTCCGGCGGGGGAAACTTTATTGTGACGGCAAAGGATGCGAAAGGCCCGTGGTCCCAGCCCTATTATCTGGGAGACGCGGCAAAAGGGATTGACCCCAGCCTGTTTTTTGACGATGACGGCACATGCTATTATATCGGGCAGAGAGAAAATTCCCGGGGTGGACAGTATTTCGGGGACTGCGAAATCTGGATCCGGCGGCTGGATCTGGATAAAATGGCGCTTGTAGGAGAAGCAAAGGCGGTGCTTTATGGCTTTCAAAGGCATGCTGTCTGGCCGGAGGGTCCTCATCTTTATAAAAGAGATGGATATTATTATATTCTCCATGCGGAGAGCGGTACAGAGAGGAACCACTGCGTCGTCGTTGCCAGAAGCAAAACGATATGGGGACCATATGAATACAGCCCGGCGAATCCGATCCTTACGCACCGGCATCTCGGGAAACAGTATCCGGTAACCTGCGTAGGACATGGCGATTTGGTGGACGATTCAGATGGAAACTGGTATATGGTTGTGCTCGCGTGCCGCCCAAACGAGGGGCGTACTCTGCTGGGAAGAGAGACGTTTCTTGCAAAGGTGGCGTGGGAGGACGGCTGGCCGGTGGTCAATCCGGGAGTCGGAAGGCTGGAGGAAGCCGTAGAGCTGCCGGGCGAGCCGGGGGAAGAGACATGGAAGGAAGAGCGCATATATGACTTTTCAGAGCCGGAACTTCCAGCGGGGCTTTTGCTTTTGCGCAATCCGGGAGCGAAAACCGCCTCCTGCAGGGAACGCAAAGGATATCTGCGCCTCTGGATGAAGGAGGAGACGTTAAGGGAAAAGGCATCGCCGGCATTTGTGGCCGTCCGGCAGCAGCATCACGCCTGCGAGGCGGCATCACTGTTTGAACCGCATTTTGCCGGGCTAAAGGGAGAGTGTGCCGGAATGGCTGTGGTACAGAGCGATGAGGCGCACCTGCGTGTGGAAATGTTTGTGCAGGAGGGCAGGCTGCGGGTGCGCGTCGTGTTTTGCCAAAAAGGAGAGGATCGGTATCTTGCGAATGCCGATATCGCGCAGGAGCGTATGTTAAACACAAAAAGGGCGGGCATAAAGATTTCCGTCGATGGGTTAAAAGCGGCAGTTTTCTATGCATTGTGTGAAAAGGAAGAGAAAGAAGAGGACTGGAAGCTTTTGGCAAAAGAAGTGGAACTGGATGCGTTAAGTACGGAATGCGCAGGCGGCTTTACGGGCTGTACACTTGGAATGTATGCTTCCGCCAACGGCGCGTTAGGCGGGGGATATGCTGATTTTTGTAAGTTTATTTACAGAGGGCGGCAGGAATGATCTGTGATATGACGAATGAAAAACCGATCAGGGCGATTCCTGGAATGCCGCTTCCGGTCATGGCGGGAAATCTCTTTCAGCAGTGCTGCGCCATGACAGACGCGGTGATTACGGTGGCAGTGGCGGCATATACGGCGGCGGCTGTGATTCTGGTATATTTTTACCGGAGAAAAATAAGAAAAGTAGAAAAGGAGTTTGGATTATGCGCGATAGAACAAAAGAAAGGGTTCGGGAAATCCTGAAAGCGGCGGTTGCGGACGGCACTACGGCGGGAGCCGGTATTTTGGTGCGCAAAGATGGGGAAGAGGTCTTTTTTGACGCCGTCGGTTATGCAGATGTGGAAAAGAAAAAAATAATGCAAAGGGACACCATTTTCCGACTGTATTCTATGAGTAAGCCGATTACGGCGGCGGCAGCGATGGTGCTGCTGGAACAGGGCAGACTGGATTTGGCGCAGCCGGTGGAGGAATTTCTGCCGGGCTTTTCAAAGCTTACGGTGGAGTGCGATGACGGCGGGATAAGATCCTGCGCTGCGCCGGTGACGGTCCTGCATTTGCTGAATATGACGTCGGGCTTAGTCTATGGGGATGAGACGACGCGGGCGGAGAAAGAGACCGCCGCTTACATCGGGCAATGTACGGAGAAGATGCATGGGGCGGATGCGGTGACGACGCTGGAATTTGCAAACCACTTGGGAACGCTGCCCCTGGCGTTTGAACCGGGCACTTCCTGGCGCTACGGGCTCTCTGCGGATGTGCTGGGGGCGGTAATTGAAAAAGCATCCGGTATGCGTTTCGGTGATTTTCTTGAGGAAAATCTGTTTGAACCGCTGGGGATGAAGGATACCGGCTTCTGGGTGCCCGAAGAAAAGCGGGCAAGGCTGGCGAATGCGTATGAGACAGTGGGCAGGGGGCAGATGATTCCCTATACCGGCGATAATCTGATCGTATCAAACGCGATGGCGGCAAGTCCTGCCTTTGAGTCGGGAGGCGCCGGAATGGTATCGACGATGGATGATTATGCAAGTTTTGCGCAGATGCTGTTAAACGGCGGCGTTTTAAACGGACGGAGGGTGCTTTCGGAGAAGACGGTACAGTTTATGACAGACGGCGGGCTGACGGATGCGCAGCAGGCGGCAATGAATAGCTGGACAGGGCTCGAGGGCTACACGTATTCCCATCTTATGCGCAGGATGGTAAATGCCGGGCAGGGAGTCGGGCTTGGCAGCGAAGGGGAATATGGCTGGGATGGCTGGCTGGGTTGCTATTTTGCCAATTTCCCGAAGGAAAAGATGACAATTCTCCTGATGCAGCAGAAAACAGATTCGGGGACAATTACGATGACAAGAAAAATACGCAATGTGATCCTGGCATGCCAGTGATTTGTTTTTTGGGGAACTTATGAATAATATTTATTACGTATAAAAGAAAAACTCATTGTGAAAGAGACGAAGAAGTATATTAATAATCTGGATGCGAGGACAAAGGACGAGATTCCGACCATAGATAAGTAGGTACATAAAAAAAGAATGTGCTTGTAGGCACATTCTTTTTTTGCGCATATGTTACAGGTTTACATGTTTTTTGATGGCTTCAAAGCTTTCCGCGCTGATGACATGCTCGATCTTACAGGCGTCTGCGGTCGCGACCTGTTCGTCAACGCCGAGATGAATCAGCCAGGAAGAGAGAAGCTGGTGCCTTTCGTAGATCATATCCGCGATCGCCTTCCCGGATTCGGTAAGATAGATATAGCCGGCGTCCGTAACGGTAATGTGCCGCTTTTCGCGGAGATTCTTCATGGCAATGCTGACGCTTGACTTTTTAAAACCAAGCTCATTTGCAATATCTACCGAGCGTACAACAGGAAGCTGTTTGCTCAGGACCAGTATCGTTTCCAAATAGTTTTCTGCAGATTCGTTTACATTCATAATTTGTTACCTCTTGTCAAAAATTTACTTAAATGATGCTGTGTATAGAGTGTTATTATCTGATAGTATAACATAAAAATGGCGTTCTATCAAACGATATTTCAAGAACCCGCAGTACAAAAAAGTTCTTGACATCTAATGAGCGTTAGCATATACTAACGGTAGTAAGAGTTGAATTTTTACAATTATAGAAAGAGGATGAGATGATGCCGTTATCGATGGTGAAGCCGGGAGAACCAAGTGTTATTAAAAAGGTCGGCGGAAAAGAAGAAACAAGACGATTTCTGGAAAATCTGGGATTTGTCGTAGGTGGAACCGTGACCGTTGTATCAGAGATCAGTGGAAATCTGATTGTTAACGTGAAGGATTCCAGAGTTGCCATTGGAAAAGATATGGCGAACAAAATCCTGATTTAAGAGTGGAAGGAGCTATTATGAAAACTTTAAAAGAAGTGCCGTGCGGGCAAACCGTGAAGGTAAAAAAGCTGACAGGTGACGGACCGGTGAAAAGACGTATCATGGATATGGGCATAACAAAAGGCGTCAATATTTATGTGAGAAAGGTTGCACCTCTTGGCGATCCGGTTGAGGTTACAGTAAGAGGCTATGAACTCTCAATCCGTAAAGCGGATGCGGAAATGATCGAAGTAGAGTAATTTCTTACATAAATAAAGTGAAAAAGTCAACAAAAGTAAGTACGCTTTAAGGCGAGAAGGAGTAGAGTATGTCAATTAAAATTGCACTGGCAGGTAATCCGAACAGCGGTAAGACAACGTTGTTTAATGCCTTGACAGGTTCCAATCAGTTTGTAGGGAACTGGCCGGGCGTTACGGTCGAGAAAAAAGAGGGAAAATTAAAGGGACAGAAAGACGTTGTAATCATGGACCTTCCTGGTATCTATTCACTGTCTCCGTATACACTGGAGGAAGTGGTAGCCAGAAATTACCTGATCGGAGAGAGACCGGATGCGATCCTGAATATCGTAGACGGTACCAATATTGAAAGAAACCTGTATCTTTCCACACAGTTGATGGAGCTGGGTATCCCGGTGGTTATGGCTGTTAACATGATCGACCTTGTGGAGAAGAGCGGTGAGAAGATTCATCTTGAAAAGCTGAGCAAGAAGCTTGGCTGTGAAGTAGTTGCGATTTCCGCATTGAAGGGAACCGGAATTAAGGAAGCGGCAAACAGAGCGGTGAAGCTGGCACAGCAGAAAAATGCGGCGGCTCCGGTTCATGAGTTTTCAGCAGAAGCGGAAGCGGTAATCAGAGCAGTAGAGGACAAGATCGGTTCTTCAGTTGCAGAAGGACAGAAGAGATTCTTTGCAGTAAAGCTTCTGGAGAAAGATGATAAGATCGCAGCGCAGATGAAGTCTGCACCGGACGTATCAAAAGAGATCAAACAGTTGGAGGATGCTTTTGACGACGATACCGAGAGTATCATCACCAACGAGAGATATGTGTATATTTCTTCCATTATCGGCGAATGTGTGACGAAGGCGAATAAGAAGGAAAAACTGACAACTTCCGATAAGATCGACCGTATCGTGACAAACAGATTTTTGGCACTGCCGATTTTCGCAGTAGTTATGTGGATCGTTTATTATGTATCAGTTACTACAGTGGGCGCGATCGTAACAGACTGGACCAACGATGTGCTGTTTGGCGAGATTATTCCTCCGGCAATTGAGAACCTGCTGGTAAGCATTAACTGTGCAGACTGGCTGCAGGGATTGATCCTTGACGGTATTGTAGCAGGTGTGGGCGCGGTACTTGGTTTCGTCCCGCAGATGCTGGTACTGTTTATCTTCCTGGCATTTTTGGAGTCCTGCGGTTATATGGCGCGTGTCGCATTCATCATGGATAGAATTTTCCGTAAGTTTGGACTTTCCGGTAAATCCTTCATCCCGATGCTGATCGGCAGCGGCTGCGGCGTTCCGGGTGTTATGGCTTCCAGAACGATCGAGAATGACCGTGACCGTAAGATGACAATTATGACAACGACATTTGTTCCCTGTGGCGCGAAGCTGCCGATCATTGCCCTGATCGCAGGCGCGTTGTTTGACGGAGCATCCTGGGTAGCACCGAGCGCATATTTTGTGGGAATTGCAGCAATTATCTGCTCCGGTATTATTTTGAAAAAGACAAAAATGTTTTCCGGCGAGCCGGCGCCGTTCGTTATGGAGCTTCCGGCTTATCACTGGCCGACAGTTGGCAACGTTCTGCGCAGCATGTGGGAGCGCGGCTGGTCCTTCATTAAGAAGGCTGGTACGATCATCCTTCTGTCAACAATTGTACTGTGGTTTATGATGAGCTTTGGCTGGGTAGACGGTTCTTTCTCCATGCTGGAGGCAGAACAGCTTGACAGCAGTATCCTGGCAAAAATCGGTAGTGCGATTGCATGGTTGTTTGCACCGCTTGGCTGGGGCGACTGGAAGATGGCAGTGGCAGCAGTTACCGGTTTGATTGCAAAAGAAAACGTAGTTGGTACCTTTGGTATCCTGTTTGGTTTCGCAGAAGTTGCAGAAGACGGCGCAGAGATCTGGGGACAGCTTGCTGGCAGCCTGACTGCAGTGGCGGCTTACTCCTTCCTGGTATTTAACCTGCTGTGTGCTCCGTGTTTCGCAGCAATGGGTGCGATCAAGAGAGAGATGAACAATACAAAGTGGTTCTGGTTTGCAATCGGATATCAGACAATCCTGGCATATGTCGTATCTCTGTGTGTATACCAGATCGGCAGCCTGTTCGCAGGCGGCGGCTTCGGTATCTTTACAATCGTGGCAATTCTCTTGGTAGTTGGCTTCATTTATCTGCTGTTCAGACCGTATAAAGAGAGCAAGACGCTGGATGTAAAAGTAAAAAGAATGGCTTAAAAAGAAGCAAAATGACTGGTTTCGTTGAAAGGGTGAATGAGTATGGGGACAATCGTAGTAGGACTTATTGTTGTCGGCTGTGTCGGCCTGGCAATCAGAAGTATGGTGATTGATAAAAAGAATGGAAAATCTATCCAGTGCGGCGGTGACTGCAAGAACTGTGGTGGACATTGTCATTAGGAGATACAGCCCGATAGACGCGATAGCATCCCGGCAGCTTCCATTTGGAAGCTGCCGGGATGTTTTTCTTGAATTTTAAAAGGAACTGTATTAAGATAAAGCAGGCAATCAAAATACATGCGAAATGCGGGCTATGGGGAGAGTCCTGGCCGCAGATGGAGAAGACAATGAAGAGAATACAGCTTAGGAACAGCCTGATTTTGCTTTTAACTGCTTTTATCTGGGGCGTTGCGTTTGTGGCGCAGAGCGTGGGCATGGATTATGTGGGGCCTTATACCTTCAACTGTGCGCGGTTTCTTATCGGCGGTGTCGTACTGATACCCTGTATGTTGTTTTTGAATAAAGTGAACCCGCCGGATGAACAGGAGAGAAAGCGCAGGCAGGCGCATAAGAAAAGCCTGGTTATCGGGGGTGTCTGCTGCGGCTGTGCACTGTGTGTGGCAAGCTGCCTGCAGCAGATAGGAATTCTGATGACAGATTCCATAGGTAAGGCAGGGTTTATCACGGCGTTTTATATTATTTTTGTACCGGTGCTGGGCTTGTTTTTTCGCAGAAAATGCGGGATTTTTGTCTGGCTCGGTGTGATTCTGGCTCTTTTGGGGCTGTACTGCCTGTGTATCACGGAAGAACTGACCGCAGGATGGGGAGATGTGCTTTTGTTTTTATGCGCATTGGCATTTTCGGCGCATATAATGGTCATTGACCATTTTTCACCGTTGGTGGACGGGGTGCAGATGTCCTGCATTCAGTTTTTTGTAAGCGGCATGCTCTGCGCCGTCCCGATGTTTATATTTGAGCAGCCGCAGCTTACGCAGTTGGTTATGGCGTGGCAGCCGGTACTTTACGCGGGCGTACTGTCCTGCGGCGTGGCATATACGCTGCAGATTATCGGACAAAAAGGGATGAACCCTACGGTTGCATCCCTTATACTGAGCTTGGAATCGGTGATTTCCGTGCTGGCAGGCATGGTGATCCTGCATCAGATGTTAACAGCCAGAGAACTGCTGGGCTGTATATTCATGTTCACAGCTATTTTGCTGGCGCAGCTTCCCGGCAGGAACTCATAATGATTCGTCCATAAACCATTCCACAATTTTCAGAGCGTTTTCTGTATTGACGCAATTCTTTGAAATGCAGAGGATCGCATCCTCTCCATAACCGCCGCATTCCTGATAACGGGCGTTTCCGGCGAGGTCAATTCCGTGGGGCATTGCTTCCGAATAGGAGATGACTTCTCCGTAATCGTCCGTTTCCGCTTCCTGGGATTCCAGTATTTTGCCGCTGACCTGTTCATAGAGTCCGGATGGAAGGAATTCGCTTAAATCCGCAAATACACCAAGCTCCGAGGCTTCCTCAAAATAATCCTGTGAGCAGATAATCACATCGATGCCGCCTGCCATCAACTGCGTGCTGTATGCCATCTGTACCTGGTAATCGTTCGTGTTGTAATAGCTGACGGCGACATAGTCATTTTTGTTCTCGGGAGCGAGATATTCGCGTATGGCATCCTGCACACTCTCGGTATCCTCCAGGTAGCTGTCGTTGAGAAACACGACGGATACGATGTTCGTCTGCCGGTTGAAAAGAATGCTGTTTAAGAGCGTCCCGACAAAGATAAGGATAATGACAACGACGATTAACGCTTTCAGGTAGTAGTCTTTAAAATAGAAAATCTTTTGTTTGAAGGAAAGATTTTTCAGGTCTTCTTTTTTGGCGGAGGAATCTCCGCGCTTCTGATAAAGAATGGAATCGTCCCCCAGAGTAGTTTTTTTATGTTCGATGTTCATATGTGCTGCCTTTCTGAGCCTCGCATAAAAACGCCGCCGCATTTGGTAAGGCTTTGCAGCCGCCGGCGGATTGCGGATATGGCGGATGGCTGAATCCGCTGTTTTTATGCCGTTGGAAATATTAACAATAGTTTAGCACGTTATGAAAAAAAAGTGTATAAAATCTTTATGAAGTATGTTATACTTGTTCAAAGGGCGGACAAGGGTTTAGGATTCTGCCAAGACTGGAATATGAGGTGTGGTATATGAAGCGAGTATTGTTGAAATTGAGCGGGGAAGCTTTGGCTGGCGAGCGAAAGTTCGGCTTTGACGAACCGACGGTTACGATGGTGGCAAGACAGGTAAAGCAGTTAGTGGATGACGGGATTGAGGTTAGCGTTGTGATTGGCGGCGGGAATTTCTGGAGGGGACGCTCCAGTGAGAACATTGACCGCACAAAGGCAGATCAGATTGGCATGCTGGCTACGGTCATGAACTGTATCTATGTGTCAGAGATTTTCCGTTCCGTGGGAATGATGACGCAGGTATTGACCCCCTTTGAATGCGGCTCTTTTACGAAGCTGTTTTCAAAGGACAGGGTAAATAAATACTTTGCCAGAGGGATGGTGACATTCTTTGCCGGTGGTACCGGCCATCCGTATTTTTCTACAGATACGACTACCGTGCTGCGGGCGATTGAGATTGAAGCGGATGTGATTCTTCTTGCAAAATCGATTGACGGAGTCTATGACAGTGACCCGAAGACCAATCCGGCTGCGAAGAAATACAGCGAGGTTACTATTCAGGAAGTGATCGATAAGAGGCTTGGAGTCGTGGATCTGGCAGCGTCGATCCTCTGTATGGAGAATAAGATGCCGATGCTGGTATTTGGACTGAATGAAGAGAACAGTATTGTGAATACTGTAAATGGTAAGTTTACCGGAACAAAAGTAATTGTATAAAAAGGAGCGGAGGAAAGACGATGAACGAGAGAATTAAAGCATATGACGAGAAGATGACGAAAACCTATAATAATTTATTATCTGAGTTTGGCGCAATCAGGGCGGGACGCGCCAATCCCCATGTGTTAGACCGCATTATGGTGGATTATTACGGCAGCCCCACACCGATCCAGCAGATGGGAAATGTTAACGTTCCGGAACCGCGCATGATCCAGATCCAGCCGTGGGACGGCAGCATGTTAAAGGCGATTGAGAAAGCGATTCAGATGTCGGATCTGGGCATTAATCCGACCAATGACGGAAAAGTGATCCGCCTGGTTTTCCCGGAGCTGACAGAAGAGCGCAGAAAAGATCTGGTAAAGGATGTCAAGAAGAAGGGCGAGAATGCGAAGGTTGCGATTCGTAATATCCGCCGCGATGCCAACGATGCTTTCAAAAAACTGAAGGGAACGGACGTTTCCGAGGATACGATCAAGGAACTGGAAAATGAAATGCAGAAGCTGACGGACAAGTATATCAAGGAGATCGACGGGGCAGTGGATGTGAAATCAAAAGAAATTATGACAGTGTAAGCAGGGAGATATGAGCAGGCGTCCGGTAAAGCCGGGCGCTTTCTTCCATGCAGCGTAGGAGGTAAAAATGGACATGGTGATACCGCAGCATGTGGCGATTATCCTGGACGGCAACGGGCGCTGGGCAAAGAGTAAAGGCATGCCCAGAAATTACGGACACTCCAGAGGGGCAAAAAATCTGGAGGTGATCTGTAAGGATGCCTATCATATGGGAATCAAATATCTGACGGTGTATCTTTTTTCCACGGAAAACTGGAAGCGATCAAAGGATGAAGTGGACGGGCTGATGAGCCTGTTTAGAAGCTACACCAAGACCTGCATTAAGACTGCGCAGAAAAATAATATGAAGGTGCGCGTGCTGGGCGACCCGACGGCGCTGGATGAGGATTTGCAGGAAAGCCTTAGAAGGCTTGTGGAAAGTTCTAAGGATAATACGGGATTAAATTTTCAAATTGCGATTAATTACGGGAGCCGTGATGAGATTGTGCGCGCGGTCCGGCGCCTTGCGATGGAGTGCAGGGAAGGAAAGGTGGAACCGTCCGGGATCACGGAGGAGCTGTTTTCCTCTTACCTGGACACCAGAGAGGTCCCGGATCCTGATCTTCTGATTCGCACCAGCGGGGAACTGCGGCTGTCGAATTATCTGATGTGGCAGTTGGCATACAGTGAATTTTATTTTACCGAGGTGCCGTGGCCGGAATTTACAAAGGACGATCTGTGGAAGGCAATTGAAAAATACAATGGAAGAGAACGGCGGTTCGGAGGCGTAAAAGAGGGATAACTATGTTTGCGGTAAGATTACGGAGCAGTATTATTTTGGTGGCGGTAGCTTTGCTAACCATTATTTCAGGAGGAGATGTGCTGTTGGGGACGGTGCTGGCAATTTCGCTGATTGGGCTTGGCGAACTGTACCGTGCCGCCGGTGTGCAGCAAAAGGGCAGTATGGGACTTGCCGTCACCGGTTATGCAGCCACAATTCTGTATTATGGATGGTTACGTTCGGGATGGGAGTCATATAGTATGTTAGGAATGGTCTTCGTGCTGATGGCATTTCTGTTTGTCTATGTCTTCACTTTCCCAAAGTACCGTGCGGAACATGTGATGGCTGCATTTTTCGGGGTGGTCTATGTCAGCGTAATGCTGTCTTACATCTATCAGACAAGATGCCTTGAGGACGGGGCGTTTTTGGTGTGGCTGATTTTCTTATGCTCCTGGGGCTGCGATACCTGCGCGTACTGTGTGGGAATGCTGATCGGGAAGCATAAGATGTCGCCGGTTTTAAGTCCTAAGAAATCCATAGAGGGCGCTGTGGGAGGCGTGATTGGGGCGGCACTTCTGGGAGCGCTTTATGCGGCGGCTGTCGGGAAATACCTGCAGGCACAGAATCAGATGCCCGTCTATGCCCTGATCTGTGGCGTCGGGGCGCTGATTTCTATGGTGGGAGATTTGGCTGCTTCGGCGATTAAGCGCAATCACGAGATTAAAGATTACGGGACGCTGATTCCGGGGCACGGCGGGATTCTTGACCGTTTTGACAGCGTGATCTTTACCGCACCGGTCATTTATTATCTGGCAAGTGTATTTATCGGTTGAGGCTTGGGAGGCATATTATGAGAACAATAGCGGTACTTGGCTCTACAGGGTCGATTGGGACACAGACTCTTGAGGTGGCAAGGGCAAATGGCGATATCAGGGTAGCGGCACTGGCGGCAGGGCGGAATGTCCGGCTTTTAGAAGCGCAGATCCGGGAATTTTCTCCACAAATGGCGGCAGTATGGGATGAAGAGGCGGCAAAAGAGCTGAAGACGGCAGTGGCGGATTTACAGGTAAAGATCGTGACGGGCATGGAAGGGCTGATTGCGGTTTCCACGCTGCCGGAGGTGGAGATTCTGGTGACGGCGGTTGTGGGGATGATCGGCATCTGCCCGATTATTGAGGCGATCAAAGCGGGGAAACATATTGCGCTGGCGAATAAGGAGACGCTGGTGACAGCCGGGCATCTGATTATGCCGCTGGCAGAGGAATGCAATGTGAAGATACTGCCGGTGGATAGCGAGCACAGCGCGATCTTCCAATCTTTAAACGGAGAAAACCCTGATCGGATAGCGAAGCTTCTGATTACGGCGTCCGGCGGGCCTTTTCGCGGCAGGACGGCGGAGGAACTAAAGCATGTAGAAGTGGAGGATGCGCTGAAGCATCCGAATTGGGCGATGGGGCAGAAAATCACCATAGATTCTGCCACCCTGGTCAATAAAGGGCTTGAAGTGATGGAGGCAAAGTGGCTCTTTGGCGTGGATCTGGACCGTATTGAGGTGGTGGTACAGCCGCAGAGCGTGATCCATTCTATGGTAGAATTTGTGGATGGCGCGATCATCGCCGAACTGGGAACGCCGGATATGAAGCTGCCGATCCAGTATGCGCTGTATTATCCGGACCGCCGTTTTCTTGGCGGAGCGCGTTTGGATTTTGGAAAGCTTGGGCAGATCACCTTTGAAAAGCCGGACAACGAAGTGTTCTTAGGGCTACCGCTGGCGTATAAGGCGGCGAGGGCAGGCGGCTCCATGCCGACTGTATTCAACGCGGCGAATGAGCGTGCGGTGGCAAAGTTTTTGCGGAGGCAAATCCGGTTTACGGATATTTACGATATCATCATAGAATGTATGGAGGCACATAAGAGGATCGCCAATCCTTCTGTGGAGGAGATTTTGGCGGCGGAAGCGGCAACCTATGAATTGATTGAAAGCAGGTGGTAAGTTGAGTATTATAATAGCGGTTATTATTTTCAGCCTGATTGTGTTGTTTCATGAGTTCGGACATTTCCTTCTGGCAAAATTAAGCGGCGTGACGGTGGTGGAGTTTTCTCTGGGTATGGGCCCTCGGCTGCTCAGCAGAAGGTGGGGAGGCACCCGGTATTCCTGGAAGCTGCTGCCCTTTGGCGGTTCCTGTATGATGCTGGGAGAGGATGAAGCTGCGGGCGAGGCAGGCTCCTTTGGCAGTAAGTCCGTGTGGGCAAGGATTGCGGTGATCGCAGCGGGACCGGTTTTTAATTTTGTGCTGGCATTTGTAGCCTCGGTGATTATCATTGCCAGTGTGGGGTATGACCCGGCGGTGGTTTATCAGGTATCAGACGGATATCCGGCGCAGGAGGCGGGAATCCAGGCGGGGGATATCATTATAAAAATGAATGGAAAGTCTATTCATACTGCCAGGGATATTACGAACTACATTACGTTTCATCAGGGAGAGACGATTAACCTGATTTATGAGCGGGATGGAGAGGAATATACGACGGTGATTGTGCCCAGGGCAAATGAGACGGGGCGCTATGTGATGGGCATCACGCCGGGCATCGGATATGTTAAGGGCAATGCCTGGGAAGTGATGAAATACAGCGTTTATGAGGTAGAGTATTGGATCGATATGGCGGTACAGAGCCTGAAGATGCTGGTTCTGGGACAGGTGGGCGTTGAGGATATGTCCGGTCCCGTGGGCGTGGTCAGCATGATCGGCGAGACTTATACGGAAAGCGCAAAGATCAGTATGTTTGCTGTCTGGATCAATATGCTGAATATCTGTATTTTTCTGTCTGCAAATTTAGGGGTGATGAACCTCCTGCCAATTCCGGCGCTGGATGGCGGCAGGCTGGTCTTTTTGATTCTGGAGACTATCCGCGGCAAACGGATCAATCCCGAGAAGGAGGGAATGGTACATTTTGTCGGGCTGATGGCATTGATGGTGCTGATGGTGGTGGTACTGTTTCATGATGTGGCAAGGCTGATATAGAAAACAAGCAAATCTCTGTTATAAGGGATTTGCTTGTTTTTTGCGTGCAGAGTGTAAGAGTTCAGATTGAGTTTAAGAAGGGGATGATGTAATGCAGGGCTCCCCCGACAGAAGCGGCAGAGGTACCTTCGTTTTTATAGGAGCAAAGATGTACATAATCACAGGCATCGTCAAAAGGATCCATTTTCGCTACCAGCCCCCTGCATTGGACGAGCTGGCTTTCATTCATATACCTTCCTAAATCGCCGCCTATTATAATAGGGCAATCTACCAATACATGAGCATTTACAATGGTAGTTGCCAGATAAAAACAGTAGTCCTGCCAGACATCCTGAATTTCAGAGTGGCAAGTGTTCAGCAATTTGAAAAAAGACTCAAGATTTCCGGCACAGGTATTAGCCAGATTGTTGGTGCTTAAATAGGGATCAGCACATCCTTCGCCGCCGCAATAGCATTTTTGACCGTGGGGGACGATTCTTATGTGCCCTATTTCAGAAGCGCGGTCATTTTTCCCTTTATAAACAGTGCCGTTGTGAATAAACACACCCCCGACAGTTTCGGTTACCGCCAATATAAATACATCGTCTAAATGGATTCCCAAAAAACTTTCTGCAAGGCCGTAAGCATCTATATCGTGAATTAAGGTTGCCTTGTAGGGAATATATTTGGCAATTTCTTCAAGATGGGTTCCCATCAGATCAATGACTTTGCAGTAGTAGACATAGTTGTTATCTTTGTTCACCATACCGGGAAGGCAGATACCGACCCCTAAAATCTGAGACCTGTCAATGTTGGCTAAAGTAATTGCATCTTCTACAATATCGGCTAACATTTTAAAATAGGAATCAGATTTTTCAAAATGAATGGGAATGCGTTGCTGAGAAAGAGTGTTTCCAAATAAATCGATGACAACACTGGTGATATGGTGTTGTCTGATGCATAAGCCCACAGCTATACGGGCAGTTGGCACCACCGAGTAGGTTCTTGCTTTTCGCCCACCGGTGTTGCCGACGGCGCCAGACATATAGATAAGTCCCTCGCTTTCCAGAGCATTGAGATTCTGAGTGATGGTTGGAAGGCTTAAATGTGTCTTTAAAACAAGATCCTGTTTTGAGAGGTCTTTATTTTCAAATAGCAAATTAAAAATGGTCTTTCGATTAAGATGTTTAATATCTGTGTTTATGATCTTTTCATTCATGAAGTATCCCTACCTAAAATCAGTATTATAAATATAATAATTACATTATAGGCTTTTGTGAAAATTAAAGCAATATATTTTGTAAAAGAATTTAAAAGAATTAAAAATAAAATAAAAGATATTAACAAAATACATAAAATATTGCGCGATTAAATTTTTTTGGTTGACAATATAACCAAAGTATGCTATTGTTTGAGTACGTTAAATAAAACAGTTTTATAAAACGGAATAAAAAACAAAAAAGAGAAAGGGGGATGTGTAGATGGGACAGGCATCTACATCAAAAACCGTATGAAAAAACATTTAGCACGTATCATGACAGCGGTTTTAATGGCAGCAACAGTAGTTTTTGCAGGCAGTAATGAGACTTTGGCAAAAGAGGATGAGAAAGCTTATTGCATTGGATATGCGGCAGCCGGGATGAGTTCAGAATATAACATGATGGTTTACGATGGATTGACGCGGCTGGCAAACGAACAGGGCGTGGAGCTCAATACGCTTTCATGCGAAGGTGATGTGGCGAAGCAGATTGAGCAGATTGAGTCTTTTGTCACGATGGGAGTAGATTGTATTCTTATTTTTCCGGTAGATGCAGGCAGTTGTACGGATTCTTTGATTAAAGCGAGAAAAGCAGGGATTAAAGTAGTAACTACGGATATTAATGTGGGGCAGGAAGCATATGACGTGGCATATAACTATTCGGAGGAAGCGCTCGGGAGGGCATGTGCAAAGATGGCGGCAGAGTGGATAGATGAAACGTTTCCTGAAGCGGAACCCGGATCCGTGGAGTGCGCAATTATTGGGGCTGAATTTAGCGAGCAGGCGCTTTCCCGTGGCGAATATCAGGCGAAGGTTACGGAATACACGGATAAAGCGCATTTAGTTGAAATATATAATGTGGGCTTGGAAAACTACGCAACTCTCACAGAACAGTATACGCAGGTTTTGCTGCAAAATTATCCTGATATTGCCTGCATTATCGGATTTACAGATACTATGGCTCTGATTTCGGACGAAATTATTCTTCAGAGCGATAAAGATATTTCGAAAATCGGTCAGTTTACGGTTGATTTGAGCAAAAACGGATACGATGCGATTGTGGCATCGAAGGAAGATAAATCTACTATTCGGGGTACAGCAGGTTTTCCTGATGTCTGCGAGTATCTTATGGATATGTGCCTGGATAAAGAAAGTGTGGAAGTGGATGAGAATGGGGTGAGTTTTATCGAACCTTCTTCTATCACAGCGGACAATATTGAAAGCTATAGTTATCTTTATTATTGATGGAAATTGCTCCGATACGTTACAGATCGGAGCAATTTAAAAAGAGGAGAGAAGGGAGAGGACATGAATAATATCCTGGAATTAAATCATATTACAAAATATTATCCTGGGGTTATTGCACTTGATGATGTCACGATGTCGGTTGCAGAAGGTGAGATTCATGCGCTGATTGGAGAAAACGGGGCAGGGAAGTCAACGTTGATTAAAGCAATTGCCGGGGCAATATCCGTAGATGAAGGAACCATTGCTATTGATGGGAAAGAATTCAAATCGTTAACACCATTGTCTGCAATTGAGAATGGGGTGGCGGTTATTTATCAGGAATTTAATTTGGTGCCTTCTTTGTCAGTAGCAGAAAATATTTTTCTGGGAGAAAAGGTAGGCGGAAAATATACGCCTGATTTTTCCAGGATGCATCAATTGAGCAGGGAGATTTTTGAAAAATTTAATATGGATATTGATACATATCAGATGGTTGGCGTTTTGACAACCGGGCAGATGCAAATGGTAGAGATAGCAAAAGCGATTTCCCGCAATGCAAAAATACTTATAATGGATGAACCGAGTGCATCCATTTCAACAAATGAGGTAGAATATCTTTTTCAAATTATCCGTCAGTTAAAAAAATCAGGCGTAACAATCATATATATTTCACATCGCCTGGATGAGCTATTTGAAATCAGCGAGCGGGTTACTGTATTGAGGGATGGACAATATATTGCTACTTTGAATACGAAGGAAACAAACCGTCAAAAACTGATTAATTTGATGGTGGGTCGTGAATTAAAGGAAAGTCATCCCAAAAGAAATGTTACACCTGGCAAGGTTGTTTTGGAGACAAAAAATCTTACAGGAAATGGTGTGCGTAACGTTAATGTGAAGCTCCGAAAAGGGGAGATTCTTGGAATTGGAGGTCTCGTAGGAGCGGGAAGAACAGAACTTGCCAAGTTAATATATGGGGCAGCAAAAAAGGAAAGCGGAGACGTGCTAGTTTCCGGAGAAATTGCTTATATGAAAACGCCGGGACATGCGGTTGAAAAGGGGATAGGACTGATTCCGGAAGACAGGAAGAGAGAAGGAGCGGTATTGGATTATTCTATCGACTGGAATATTTCCCTCATGAGCATAAAGCGGCTTTCCAGATTTGGTATCGTTGACAGGAAAGCGGTTCATGAATTGACATCCAAATATTTTAAAAAACTTAAAATTGTTTCGCCGGATGAAAAACAATTGGTGAAAAATTTATCGGGTGGAAATCAACAGAAAGTAGTACTGGCAAAAGTGCTTGCAGCGGAAACCGCAATTATAATATTCGATGAACCGACGAGGGGAATTGATGTAGGGGCAAAACAGGAAATTTATTGTTTGATGAATTATTTGACAGAAGAAGGCATTTCCATCATTATGATTTCGTCCGATATGGAAGAGCTGCTGGGAATGAGTGATCGGATTATGGTTATGCGTGAGGGGGAAGTAGTTGGCGAGCTTGAAAAAAAGGAATTTGCTCAAAACAGGGTACTCGAGCTGGCATCAGGATTAATTTTGGAGGGTTAAGGATGAAAAGAAAAACAGACATTGGCGCTTTTGTGCGGCAAAATATGGCGTGGGTATTGTTGATTATCATTTGCTGCATATTTGCAGTTACCACAAAACATTTTTTTAGTTTCACGAATATTGTTAATATTCTTTCACAGTCGTCGTATGTGATTGTAGCATCTTTGGGGATTACTTTCATGATGCTTTCGGGTGAGATGGATCTTTCCGTCGGGTATGCGATGTCAACTTGTTGTGTTGTGGTTGGAAAGCTGTTAGTAACATTGGAGCTCCCGGTATATCTGTGCATTTTGGCAACGCTGCTTGTAAGTGTGGGGATTGCATTAATAAATGCATTTTTAGCAGACAAGCTAAAGCTGCAGATCCTGGTAGTTTCTATTGCGACAATGACTATTCTGCAAGGGGTGTCTTATATGTTATCCAACTCCAGGACAATAAATAATCTTCCGGAAGCATATAAATTCATCGGTCAGGGAACCTTTTTAAAAATTCCCATTGCAGTATATATTACGGCAGTATTATATTTAATAATGAGTTTTGTCCTCAACAGGACATATTTTGGACGTTATGTTTATGCACTTGGCGGAAATATTGAAGCGACTCGTCTGGCAGGTATTAATGTAAAGAAAATGCGCTACGTGATTGCAGTTTTAGTCGGACTTTCCATTGGAACAGCAGCGATTATGCTTACATCAAGATTGGGTTCCAGTCAGTCCCTTCTCGGACCGGGTACTGAGTTTACCGTTATCATTGGTATTTTTCTTGGAGGTGTTTCCATTCGGGGTGGAGAAGGAAAGCTTTCGGGGGTTCTTGCCGGAATCCTGTGCATTTCTCTGCTCGCGAATGGCATGCAGTTGATTAACCTGAATACCTATATGCAATATGTCGTAAAGGGTGTAATCATGCTTACAGCAATTGGATTTGATGTATATCAGTTAAACAAGAAAAATAAGGTAAAAAAAGTGTCGCATGAAAAAGCAATGGGAGGATCAGAAGCATGAGTTATTTTGTGAGTACAGATAAAGTGAGGCTTCATTATACTGATCGGGGATCAGGTAAAACCGTTGTACTGGTTTCCGGTTATGGAGCTCCAGCCGGGATATGGAAATTGATGGAAGATGTGTTGATTGAGAAGGGATACAGAGTTATTAATTTTGAACGGCGTTCTCACGGGAAATCCGAAAATTCAAGGCAGGGGCAGCATCTTTGCCGACATGCGGCAGATTTGCATGAATTGCTGGAGTTACTTTCCATAGAAAAACCTATACTGATAGGACATTCAATGGGGGCGTCCACACTATATGCGTATTTTTCGGTTTGTAGTGATAAGGACATTGAAGCTGCAGTTTTTATAGATCAAACGCCTTGTATGTTAAATAAATCTGATTGGATTTATGGCATGTATCAGCTTAATCAGAGTAATATGGGAACTTTTTTTGATAATCCATTGCCGGACGGATTTTACCGGGATCCGAAAGAAGGGTTTCTGGAGCCATTTAAGGAAGTGATTGACGAAACGAAAAATTTTGACCGGGTAGGGACAAAGCCGCTGCTTTTAGATCATGCATATACCGATTGGAGAGATGTTTTCCCGACGCTGAATATTCCTGTTTTATTTATGGCAGCGGAAAACAGCATACTTTGGAGCAGCGATCATGCTGCTGTGTGCGCTGATATGTGTGCAAATGGAAGGTCGGTTGTTATTCCCAAATGCGGACATGCAGTTATGGTAGAGCGTCCTGATTTATGTAATGAAATAGTAATAGATTTTTTTAGAGAGATAGAGGTTCGATAAAATTGTAGTAGGGATGGGAGGGGAACTTTATGCTCAGTAAATATCCAATTCGCTCAGACTATTTTGATATACCTGATACGGAAGAGGTTGTAAAAGAGACAAATATTTTATACGAGGCGAATAAATTGGCATTGGAACAAACGGAGGCAATTGAAGTTGACACGGAGAAGGTGAAGGAGGAAAGGTTTCGGATTCCCGGATACAGAGGAGGCGAAATTGAGGTGCGCATGTATTCTCCGGCAGATGCAAAAAACGGGGAAGAGCTGCCTTGTATTTTCAATTTTCACGGAGGCGCGTTTGTAGGAGAATGGCTTCCGAATCAAAAGTTGTACTGTCTGTATTTTGCAGAACATCTTCATTGCAGAGTTGTTTTTGTGCGATATCGCGTTGCATTGGACCATCCTTTTCCTGTTCCGGTCGAGGATTGTTACGAGGCAATGTTGTGGGCTGTAGGGAAATATGATGTACTGGGCATTGATAAGAAAAAACTTATCGTTTTTGGCGACAGCGCTGGTGGAGCGCTGGCTGCTGCTGTATGTCTGATGGCACGTGACCGTAAAGGTCCCCGGATAAGCTATCAGATGCTGATATATCCGGTCACAGATTGCAGATGTTCAACAGAATCAGCGGTAAAATATACGGATGTTCCCTGTTTTAATGCTTCAGGTAACAGATGGATGTGGGAGCTGTATCTGAAAAATGGCAATCGGGGGATGGTGCAGTATGCATCCCCGATGCTTGCAGAAGATTTTTCAAAGCTGCCGCCTGCTTATGTTGAAACTGCTGAATTTGATTGCCTGCATGATGAGGGAGTCGCATATGCGAAAAGGCTTCAGGAAGCAGGAGTTTTGGTGACGTTAAATGAAACGAAAGGCACGTTTCATGGATTTGATACGTTTCCGGACAGAGAATATTCAAAATATATGCTGGCATACAGGGCAGATGTGCTGAAGAAAATATTAAAGAACAGATAAAAGCAGGAAATGGGGCGATAGGAAGGATGAAACTTTCATTGGAAAACATCAGGGAGCGCGCGTTTTGGGAGAAGGCAGGCATCGGACTGCCTTCCTATGATGTGGAAGCGTTATATGAAAGTACAAGAAAGGCGCCGGTCTGGGTACATTTCGGTATAGGGAATATTTTCAGAATCTTTATCGGCAGCATAGCGGACCGGTTGATTGAAGAGGGCGCGCTTGAAAAGGGCATTGTCGGGGTAGAGACGTTTGACTTTGAGACGGTGACACGGATCTATGAGCCATACGATAACCTGGGGATTTCGGTTATCCTCAACAGTGATGGAACTAGGAAAAAGAAAGTGCTTGGCTGTTTTGCCGAGGCGCTTGAGGGACGTTCTGATAAAGAAGCGGCATGGGAACGCCTGAAAAAGATTTTCTCCGATCCCGGGCTGCAGTTGGTATCCTTTACGATTACCGAAAAAGGATATGTATTGCGGGATGCAGGAGGCAATTATTTGGGGTTTGTACAAAAGGAGCTGGAAAAGGGACCGGATCAGGCAGTCAGTGCAGTGGCGATCGTTACTGCGATGCTGCTGGAGAGATATCGCACATCCCAGGCGCCGCTTGCGCTGGTTTCGATGGATAATTGCTCTCACAACGGGGAAAAACTGCGGGAGGCAGTGCTGGAGATCGCCGGAGAGTGGGGAAAAAGAGGGTTTGTTGACGCGGGATTTATAGACTATGTAAGTGATGAAAAAGTCGTTGCCTTTCCCTGGACGATGATCGATAAAATTACGCCCCGTCCTGGCGAAGCGGTGGCAGAAGAGCTTTGTGGCACAGGCGTGGAAGATATGGAGATCGTTGTCACAGAGAAACGGACTTATATCGCTCCGTTTATCAATGCGGAGGAACCGCAGTATCTGGTTGTGGAGGATCATTTTCCCAATGGGCGTCCGCCTTTTGAAAAAGCCGGCGTCTATATGACGGACCGTACAACGGTGAATAAAGCAGAGCGGATGAAGGTTACAGTATGCCTGAATCCGATTCATACGGCTCTTGCGCCCTATGGATGTGTTCTCGGATTTACACTTTTCTCGGATGAGATGCAGGATATGGAGCTGATGGAGCTGGCAAAACTTGTGGGAAGGGAAGGTATGGAATTTGTAGATGATCCGGGGATTCTTTCACCCGGGAAGTTTATGGATGAATGCCTCTATGAACGGTTTCCGAACCCTTATCTTGGAGACACGCCGCAGCGGATTGCAGTGGATACTTCACAGATGGTGGCGATTCGTTTTGGAGAGAATATTAAGGCATGCACAGAAAAATACGGGGATGCCAGGCGGCTTAAAGGCATTACGCTGGCGATTGCGGGGTGGATTCGCTATCTGCTGGCGGTGGATGATGAGGGAAAACCTTTTGAGCTTTCACCGGATCCGATGATTCCCCAGTTGCAAAAGCAGCTTTCGGGGATTCGAATAGGGGATGCGGGCAGCCTGCAGGAACAATTAAAACCGATTTTATCAAACCGCCATATTTTTGGGATCGATCTGTATCAGGCGGGTGTCGGGGAAGCCGTTGAGGCAATTGTGCGGGAGGAAATAGCCGGGACGAAGGCGGTTCGGAGAACTTTAAGAAAATATCTTTGTTAAGATGTGGAGGAAAGCTTCGGTTTTGGGGTGTAACTATCTGTCCGGCATGCATAATATGATATGAGAGTAATTTCAGGAGGGGAATTATGCCATACCCCTATATGAAACCCATGCAGCAGGATACGCCGGACCGGGGCAGCCTGCGAATCAGTGTAGAATCGGCAGTGCGGGAAGCGCCGATTGAGAATGCGGTGGTCGATATCTCTTATACGGGCGACCCGGACAGTGTGATAGAAGAACTGCGGACGGATATCAGCGGTCAGACGGAAGTCGTAGAGCTGGAGGCGCCGCCGGTTGAGTACAGTTTGTCGCCGGGGGAGGAGCAGCCTTACTCGGAGTATACATTCCGCGTGTCGGCGGAGGGCTTTGAGACGATCACGGTCTCCGGGGCGGAGATTATGTCGGGGCAGCTTGCCCTGCAGGAGATCCGGCTTCGCCCTTTGCAGATACAGCAGATACCGGATGTAGTAGTCATTCCGGCGCATACCCTATACGGCAACTATCCGCCTAAGATTGCCGAAGCGGAGATGAAACCGGTAAGCCAGACGGGGGAAATTGTTTTGAGCCGCGTGGTAGTGCCGGAGTTTGTTGTGGTTCATGACGGATCACCGAATGACAGCACGGCAACAGATTATTACGTTCGTTACAAAGACTATGTAAAAAATGTGGCGTCCAGTGAAATCTATTCCACCTGGCCCAGAGAGACGATCGTAGCCAATGTGCTGGCAATCATGTCTTTTACGTTAAACCGGGTGTATACAGAGTGGTATCGGAATAAAGGCTTTGATTTCACGATTACCTCTTCGACGGCGTTTGACCATAAGTGGATTTATGGAAGAAATATTTTTGAGAGTATTTCGGAAGTAGTGGATGACATTTTTGATAATTACCTGTCGCGCCCGAATGTCAAGCAGCCGATTCTGACACAGTACTGCGACGGCAGCCGGGTTAGCTGCCCAAACTGGATGAGCCAGTGGGGCTCCAAGAACCTGGGTGACCAGGGATATTCGGCGATCGAGATTTTGCGTTATTACTATGGAGAATCCATGTACATCAATTCGGCGGAGGAGATCGCCGGCGTGCCTTCCTCCTGGCCGGGATATAATCTGACGATCGGTTCCAGCGGAGAAAAGGTACGGCAGATGCAGGAGCAGCTCAATGCAATTTCCAATAATTATCCGCTGATTCCCAAGATTGCGGTAGACGGCGTTTTTGGACCGGCGACAGAGAATGCAGTCAAAGTATTTCAGAGTGTTTTTGGGCTGACGCAGGATGGAATAGTCGGACGAAGGACGTGGTTTAAGATTCAGGATATTTATGTGGGAGTTACAAGAATCGCAGAACTTAATTAATTACAGCAATGCAAATTTTGCATTTACAGAAATGCAGGAAAGGGGTTGCATTGCAGCCCCTTTTATGGTATCATTTTTTCAATTTGGGGTGCGATGAGGAAAGGGGAAGAAGCTGGGAAAACGAAGGCTTTTTATTCCCTTTTTTTATGCCATAGAAAAGTGTTTATTTTCCTATGCACACAAGAAGAAAGGCAGGTCAATTTATGAAAGCATTTCTCATTTTGGAAGACGGTACCGTATTTGAGGGAACCAGTATCGGCTCACAGCGGGAAGTTATCAGTGAAATTGTATTTAATACCTCCATGACCGGTTATCTGGAGATTCTCACGGATCCGTCGTATGCAGGACAGGCAGTTGTGATGACATATCCTTTGATTGGCAACTATGGAATCTGCTATGAGGATATGGAATCTTTAAAACCGTGGCCGGATGGCTATATCGTAAGAGAATTATCGCGTATTCCCAGCAACTTCCGTTCGGAAGGCACGATTCAGGAGTTTCTTTTAAAAAATGACATCCCGGGTATCTCCGGAATTGACACCAGAGCCCTAACAAAAATTCTTCGTGAAAAAGGTACGATGAATGGTATGATTACTACGGATGAGAATTATCATCTGGACGAGATCATTCCGAAGTTAAAAGCATATACGACGGGCAAGGTCGTGGAAAGGGTGACCTGCCGGGGGAAATATGTGCTTGAGGGGGCTGGGCGTAAGGTGGCGCTTCTGGATCTGGGAGCGAAGAAGAATATCGCAAGATGCCTGAATGAGCGGGGGTGCGAGGTGACTGTGTATCCGGCGCTGACGCCGGCAGAGGAGATCATTGCGGCAAAACCGGACGGGATTATGCTTTCCAATGGACCGGGCGACCCGAAGGAATGCGCATCGATCATTGAGGAGATTAAGAAGCTGTATCAGACGGATATTCCCATTTTTGCTATCTGTCTGGGACATCAGTTAATGGCGCTGGCAAACGGGGCGGATACGTATAAAATGAAATATGGGCACAGAGGAGGCAATCATCCGGTGAAGGATTTAAAAACCGGAAGGGTGTATATTTCCTCACAGAATCACGGCTATGTAGTGGATACGGAAAAACTGGATGCATCCGTGGCGGTTCCGGCATTTGTCAATGTGAATGACGGAACCAACGAGGGGCTTGCCTATACCGGGAAAAAAATTTTTACGGTACAGTTCCACCCGGAGGCTTGCCCGGGTCCGTTGGATTCCGGGTATCTGTTCGACCGGTTTATGAAAATGATGGAGGTGAATGACGAATGCCAAAGAACCCTGATATAAAAAAAGTGCTGGTGATTGGTTCCGGTCCAATCGTGATCGGGCAGGCGGCGGAATTTGACTATGCGGGAACTCAGGCATGCCGTTCCCTGAAGGAAGAGGGCATTGAGGTTGTTCTTCTGAATTCGAATCCGGCGACGATCATGACGGATAAGGATATTGCTGACAGGGTTTACATCGAACCGCTGACAGTGGAAGTGGTAGAGCAGTTAATTATCAAAGAAAAACCGGACAGCGTGCTGCCGACGCTTGGCGGCCAGGCGGGCTTAAACCTGGCGATGGAGCTGGAGGAGAGAGGTTTTTTAGAAGAGCAGAATGTGCGCCTGATCGGCACCACCTCTGAGACAATAAAAAAGGCGGAGGACCGCCTGGAGTTTAAAAATACGATGGAAAAAATCGGGGAGCCGATCGCGGCATCCAAAGTCGTAGAAACGATTGAGGACGGCGTGGCATTTACCAACACGATCGGTTATCCGGTAGTGCTGCGCCCGGCGTATACGCTGGGAGGAAGCGGCGGCGGTATCGCCCACAATTACGAAGAGCTTACAGAAATCCTGGCAAACGGGCTGCGCCTTTCCCGCGTGGGACAGGTTCTGGTGGAGCGCTGCATAGCCGGATGGAAGGAAATTGAGTATGAGGTTATGCGTGACAGCGCGGGTAACTGTATTACAGTCTGCAACATGGAAAATATTGATCCGGTAGGCGTGCACACCGGAGACAGTATTGTGGTAGCGCCTTCGCAGACGTTGGGCGATAAAGAATACCAGATGCTGAGAAGCTCTGCTTTGAATATCATCAGTGAATTGAATATTACCGGGGGATGCAATGTGCAGTACGCCTTAAATCCAGACAGCTTTGAATACTGTGTCATTGAAGTAAACCCGCGTGTAAGCCGTTCCTCTGCCCTGGCATCGAAGGCGACGGGCTATCCGATCGCAAAGGTGGCGGCGAAGATCGCGCTGGGCTATACGCTGGATGAGATCAAAAATGCCATTACGCGGAAAACGTATGCGAGCTTTGAGCCGATGCTGGACTACTGCGTGGTGAAGATCCCGAGGCTGCCGTTTGATAAGTTTATCAGCGCTAAGAGAACATTGACGACACAGATGAAGGCGACCGGTGAGGTGATGAGCATCTGCGATAACTTTGAGGGGGCGCTGATGAAAGCGATCCGTTCTCTGGAGCAGCATGTGGACAGCCTGATGTCCTATGATTTTTCACATCTGGATCATGACGCGCTGTTGAAGCAGCTTGCGCTGGTGGATGACAGGAGGATATGGGTGATTGCGGAAGCGGTCCGAAGGGGAATTCCCTATGAAACCATCCATGATATCACAAAAATTGATGTCTGGTTCATTGATAAGATTGCGATTCTTGTGGAGATGGAGCAGGCGTTAAAGACAGAGGAACTGACGATAGAGCTGTTGAAGGAAGCAAAGCGGATCGAGTTCCCGGATGGCGTAATCGCCGGGCTGACAGGAAAAACAGAGGCAGAAATCAAAGAAATGCGCTATGAAAACGGGATCACCGCCGCCTATAAGATGGTGGATACCTGCGCGGCGGAGTTTGACGCGGCGACACCGTACTATTATTCAGTATTTGGCAGTGAGAATGAGGCAACGGAGACGAGCGGACGCAAAAAGGTGCTGGTTCTCGGTTCAGGTCCCATCCGCATCGGACAGGGAATTGAGTTTGACTTCTGCTCTGTGCACTGTACCTGGGCATTTGCCAAAGAGGGCTATGAGACGATTATTATCAATAACAACCCGGAGACGGTAAGCACGGATTTTGATATTGCCGATAAGCTGTATTTTGAACCGCTGATGCCGGAGGACGTAGAGAACATCGTGAATCTGGAAAAACCGGATGGGGCAGTGGTACAGTTTGGCGGGCAGACCGCGATCAAGCTGACGGAGAGCCTGATGAAGATGGGCGTACCGATTCTTGGAACCTCTGCGGAAAATGTAGATGCCGCCGAGGATAGGGAACTGTTTGATGAGATTCTGGAAAAATGCGGCATCCCGCGCCCGGCAGGGCACACGGTATTTACGGCGGAGGAGGCGAAGAAGGCAGCCAATGAGCTGGGGTATCCGGTACTGGTAAGGCCGTCCTACGTGCTTGGCGGACAGGGAATGCAGATCGCCATTAATGACCGGGACGTGGATGAATTTATCGGTATTATCAACCGGATTGCACAGGAGCATCCGATTCTTGTGGACAAGTATCTGGCGGGAAAAGAAATTGAGGTCGATGCAGTATGCGATGGAACAGATATCCTGATTCCGGGTATCATGGAGCATATTGAGCGCGCCGGTATCCATTCAGGCGACAGTATCTCAGTCTATCCGGCACAGAGCATCAGCAAAAAGGTGAAAGCGACCATAGAGGATTATACGAAAAAGCTGGCGCAGTCTCTGCATGTGATCGGGCTGATTAATATCCAGTTTATCGCGGTGGGCGAGGAAGTCTATGTGATCGAGGTGAATCCGCGCTCCAGCCGTACCGTTCCCTATATCAGCAAAGTGACGGGAATCCCTATCGTGCCGCTGGCGACGAAGGTGATTCTCGGGGCAAAGATAAAGGAGCTGGGCTATACGCCGGGACTGCAGCCGGAGGCGGATTATTTTGCGATCAAGATGCCGGTATTTTCCTTTGAGAAAATCCGCGGTGCAGATATCAGCCTCGGACCGGAGATGAAATCGACCGGGGAATGTCTTGGTATTGCAAAAACCTTTAATGAAGCTTTGTATAAGGCGTTTCTTGGGGCAGGCATCAATCTGCCGAAGCACAGGAATATGATTATGACGGTGCGCGATGAGGAGCAAGCGGAGGCAGCGAAAATCGCCAAGCGGTTTGAAGCCCTGGGTTATAATATCTTTGCCACCAAAGGGACGGCGAAGGCGCTGATGGAAGAGGATATCCAGGTGCGCATGACAAGGAAGATCGAGCAGGAGTCTCCGAATATTCTTGATCTGATACTGGGACATAAAATTGATCTGGTGATTGATATTCCTTCACAGGGGGTAGGCAAGAGCCACGACGGCTTTGTGATCCGCCGCAATGCGATCGAGACAGGCGTGAATGTATTGACGGCGTTGGATACGGCGAGAGCGCTTGTTTCCAGTCTGGAAAATACAGATATTAAGAAGCTGACGCTGATCGATATTGCGACCATATAAGCGGAACGGGAAACAGGGCGGATGACCATGACGGAAAATGCATGGGCAGATCTGCTTTTGAAGGATAAGATATTGACAATTTTGCATAAAAATTCCTCTTGTTTTCACAGGGGAGGTTCTATATAATTAATAATCAGGAGTGACTTACACAAAAACTGCGGATTGACACAAGAGCAGGAGGCGCATATGAGAAAAAAATCCCACATTTCAGTTGCGAAGCTGATTGTTGACAATATGGAACATAGCGAGTTGAGACGCCACTGGAAGGCATTTTATCTGGGGTCGATCCTTCCGGACTGCAGACCATCTTTCGTCACAAGAAAGCATGAGTATGACAGTACATTTGAGCGGATGGCAGAAGAGATACGTTGTTTGTCCGGGAAAGACGTATCCGTGACGGCGGAAACGGGAGCTTACTTCCGGCGCCTGGGCGAAGTGCTTCATTATGTGGCGGATTATTTTACATTTCCCCATAATGCGGCTTTTATGGGAAGTATCAGAGAGCACTGCAGATATGAAAAGCGCCTGAAAAATTATATGAAGCGTTACATTGAAAGCGGAAGAGCCGCCAGGCAGGAGCGAAGGATGAAGATGTTTGCCAGCGTGGAAGCGCTGCTGGAGTTTATCCGTTCTTCACACAGGGAGTATAACAGGCGGATTCATTCTATCGAGGAGGATGCAAGATATATCGTCCGCCTCTGCCAGCAGGTAGCATACGGAGTGCTTTGCCTTCTGGAACGGAGCCTGAACGGGCAGGGGTCTATTATGCAGGCAGCAGGGTAATGGAACAGGAAATAAAAACAGCAGGGAGCGTATTCCCTGCTGCTTTTGCGAAATCAGCTATCTTTAATTGTCTTCCAGTTTTTCGTCCATTGTGTATACCTGGCGTTTCCTTGCCATCTCATCGCTTGCCAGATACTCGTCGTAGGTGGTGATCTTATCGATCATCACGCCGTTTGGGAGAATCTCCATGATACGGTTGGCTGTGGTTTCCACTAATTGGTGGTCGCGGGAGGTAAAGAGAATCACGCCCGGGAATTTAATCATTCCGTTATTCAGGGAAGAGATCGCCTCCATATCCAGATGATTGGTCGGCTCGTCAAAAAGCAAAACGTTTGCGCCGGAAATCATCATCTTAGATAACAGGCATCTTACCTTCTCGCCGCCGGAAAGGACTTTTACTTTTTTTACGCCGTCCTCGCCGGCAAAGAGCATACGCCCGAGGAAACCGCGAACATAGGTGGCGTCCTTGATTTCAGAATACTGGGTCAGCCAGTCGGCAATTACCAGGTCGTTGTCAAACTCCTTCGTACTGTCTTTGGGGAAGTACGCCTGAGTGGTGGTGACGCCCCATTTATAGCTGCCGCAGTCCGGCTCCATCTCGCCCATGAGGATCTGGAACAATACGGTCTTGGCAAATTCATTGCTGCCGACGAAAGCCACTTTATCATTGTGGTTCAGCGTAAATGAAAGATTATCCAGGATTTTTACCCCGTCAATCGTTTTGGAAAGGTTCTCCACGGAGAGAACCTCGTTGCCGATCTCACGGTTGGGACGGAAGTCAATATACGGGTATTTGCGGCTGGACGGTTTGATCGTATCCAGCTCAATTTTTTCCAGTGCGCGTTTCCGGGAGGTAGCCTGCTTGGATTTGGAAGCGTTGGCGCTGAAACGGGAGATGAACTCCTGCAGCTCTTTGATTTTTTCCTCTTTCTTTTTGTTGGCTTCCTTCATCTGTTTGATCATCAGCTGGCTGGATTCATACCAGAAATCATAGTTGCCGGCATAAAGCTGAATTTTACCGTAGTCGATATCAGCGGTATGCGTGCAGACTTTATTGAGAAAGTAACGGTCATGGGATACAACGATGACGGTATTGGGGAATTCAATCAGGAATTCCTCCAGCCATTCAATCGCGGCGAGGTCCAGATGGTTGGTCGGCTCGTCGAGCAGCAAAATGTCAGGATTGCCGAAAAGAGCCTTTGCCAGAAGAACCTTTACCTTTTCGCTTCCGCTCAAATCCTTCATAGTCATATAATGGAGAGGAGTCTCAATACCCAGCCCATTCAAAAGCTGTTCTGCATCCGACTCCGCTTCCCATCCGTTCATTTCGGCAAACTCGCCTTCCAGCTCGCTGGCGCGGATGCCGTCTTCATCGGTGAAATCCTCTTTGGCGTAGATCGCCTCTTTTTCCTTCATAATATCATAAAGGCGCTGGTTCCCCATGATAACGGTATCCAGAACGGAATATTCATCGTATTTAAAATGATCCTGTTCCAGAACGGAGAGACGCTGCCCCGGCGTAATGGCAATTTCGCCGTTGGTAGTATCCAATTGTCCTGATAAGATCTTCAGAAAGGTAGATTTGCCCGCGCCGTTGGCGCCAATCAGTCCATAGCAGTTGCCTTCTGTGAATTTGATGTTCACATCTTCGAATAACGCTTTTTTTCCGATCCGTAGAGTCACATTATTTGCACTAATCATAAAAACCTCGTATTTTCAATATTTTAAGTATTTCAGCTACAGAAAACATTATACATGAAAACGCTTATTTTTCAAGCGAAACTTAAACGCAGGCGCAAGCATTTCTTGTAGAGGGGAAAAAGGTGTGTTATACTGTTTTCATTAGATGCAAGGAAAGAAGGAAAGCAGCGCGCGGATGCGCTGTATAATAAGGAGGGTGTCATGGCGAGAGGAAGAAAAAAGAGATTTCGCTGGCTGAAATTCCTGCTGGAAGTAGTGATTCTGCTCCTTCTTGCCGTAGGATTATTTGTGGCGGCGAAGTATGTGAAAATTGGCCGCAGTGAAATTTCAAAAAAGGATATTGAAAAGAATGAAAGTATTTCTGCCGATGAATTGGAAAAGATGGCGGAATATACTAACATTGCCTTTTTTGGGGTGGATTCCAGAAGCAGCCAGTTGGAATCCGGGACGAACAGCGATACGATTATGATCTGCAGTATTGACAACAGTACGAGGGAAGTAAAGCTGGCGTCGGTTTACCGGGATACTTATCTGGATACGACAGACGGCGAGTACCGCAAGTGTACGGAGGTCTATTCCATTGGCGGCGCGCAGCAGGCAATTAATATGCTCAATAAGAACCTGGATTTGAATATAACGGACTATGTAACGGTGAATTTCGAGGCGATGGTGGAGGCAGTCGATCTTTTTGACGGAGTTGATATCAGCTTGTCTGAGGGCGAGGTGGAGCTGCTCAATGACTATTTGGTGGAAGAACGGGAAGTGTTGGGAAGAGAGTGTGAAGATGTCTCCGGTCCCGGCATGCAGCATTTAAACGGCATGCAGGCACTCGCGTACAGCCGGATCCGCTATATCGGGCTTGATTATGAGCGCACCGAGCGGCAGCGGTCTGTGCTGACGCAGGTTTTCGATAAGGCGAAGGCGAGCGATCCGGTTACGCTCAATCAGGCGGTAGATACGCTCTTTCCGATGACGTCCACCAGTTTATCGGCACTGGAGCTTTTGAAGCTTGCCTCATCAGCGGGGGATTTCCAGATTTCCGAGACAGAAGGATTTCCGTTTGAAAAGACAACGGCGCTTATCTCAGGGGCGGACTGTGTGGTAGCGGTGGATCTGGCAGCGAATGTATCAGAGCTTCACAGTTTTTTATATGGCACGGAAAATTATGTGCCGTCACAGACGGTACAGGAGATCAGTGATACGATTGCCGGGCAGACAGGGATAGAATAAAGGATAAAAGAAAAATGGATAAAGATGGGAATATGCCAAAAAGGAGCCGTTCGCAAAGACTGGCGCTCTACGGCGTCCTGATCGCGCTGGCAATGATCCTGAGCTATGTAGAAACGCTGATACCGGTTTCCCTGGGTGTACAGGGCGTAAAACCCGGGCTTGCCAATCTGGTTGTATTTGCGGCGCTCTATCTGATGAAGCCGGCGGAGGCGTTTGCTATTTCTATGGTGCGGATTTTACTGGCAGGGTTTACCTTCGGGAATATGTCCGCCATGCTTTACAGCTTTGCCGGCGGTATTCTCAGCTATGCGGTGATGCTGGCACTGAAAAAGAAGGAATGGTTTGACAGGGTGGGGGTCAGTGTGGCGGGCGGCGTTTTTCACAATATCGGACAACTGATCGTTGCCGCAGCGGTATTGGAGAATGCGGCGGTGTTCACTTACCTGCCGGTGCTGTTGCTTGCGGGGACGGCGGCGGGCGCGTTCATCGGTATTCTGGGCGGATTAGTACTGAAAAGGCTGCCAAAAACAATTTGGTAAATATTTAACAAAAAATCTCCTTGAAAAGGAGATTTTTTTGTGTTTTTTGATATGAAAAGCAAGTTTCTTGTTGAAAAAAGATATTAATAATATTAGAATATAGAAAGAGAATTATGTATTTTGGCAAAAGGAGAGGAAGATATGAGGTTAGCGACATTTATAGGTGGCGTTCATCCTGATGATGGGAAGAAGCTCACAAAAGACAGTCCGGTACAGACATATTTGCCTAAAGGGGAATTGGTGTATCCGCTTTCACAGCACATTGGCGCTCCGGCAAAGCCAGTGGTGAAAAAAAATGACCATGTACTTATGGGGCAGATGATTGCAGAAGCCGGCGGTTTTGTATCGGCTCATATTGTCAGTTCTGTTTCCGGCACCGTGAAGGCGGTTGAACCGAGAGCGACGGTATCCGGTGTGAAGGTTCCTTCCATTATTATTGAAAATGACGGGAACTACACGCCAATCGAAGGGCTGGGGCAATACAGGGATTATGCGAAGATGACAAAGCAGGAGATTCTGGATGCGGTAAAGAACGCAGGAATCGTAGGGCTTGGGGGTGCGGGTTTTCCGACGCATGTAAAGCTGATGCCCAAAGATCCGCAGGCGATTGATTATGTGATTGTGAACGGGGCGGAGTGCGAACCATATCTGACCAGTGATTACAGGATGATGCTGGAATGCCCGGAAAAGATTGTAAGCGGGCTGAAAGTGATGCTGAAGCTTTTTGACGGGGCAAAAGGCTTGATCGCAGTGGAGGAGAATAAGCCGGCGGGGATTAAAAATCTGCAGGAGCTGGTGAAAAATGAGGATCGGATAGAAGTCTGTACAATGAAGACCAAATACCCGCAGGGCGGAGAGCGCAATCTGATCTATGCGGTAACCGGAAGAAAGATCAATTCCACAAAGCTTCCGGCAGACGCGGGCTGCATTGTAGATAATGTAGATACGGTGATCGCTATTCATATGGCAGTGTGCGAGAGCACACCGCTGATGAGGCGTATTTTTACGGTTACAGGCAACGGCATCAGCCAGCCGGGCAATTATAATGTAAAGATCGGAACCTGCTATGCAGAACTGGTAGAGGCAGCGGGCGGTTTAAAGGACGGCGTGCAGAAGGTGATTTCAGGCGGTCCGATGATGGGAATGGCGCTGTCTTCCCTGGAGGTACCGATCGTGAAGACTTCCTCGGCGCTTACCTGCATTATGGAGGATGAGGTGGTGAAGTATGCGGAGACGGCATGTATCCGCTGCGGAAAATGTGTGCAGGCATGTCCTGCGCGCCTTGTGCCCCAGAAGCTGATGGACGCTTCAGAAAAATTTGATAAAGAGCTTTTTGTAAACCTGCATGGGATGGAGTGTTACGAATGCGGGAGCTGTACTTACGCATGTCCGGCAAAACGCCCGTTGACACAGGGATGTAAAATGATGCGCCAGGCGGTTATGGCTGACCGGCGCAAGAAAGGATAGGAGGGGATATTGTGAACGGTTTTTTCAATGTGTCGTCTTCTCCGCATGTGAGAAGTACGGAATCGACCAGAAGCATCATGTGTGATGTGGCAATTGCCCTGCTTCCGGCGACTGTGTTTGGGATCTGGCATTTTGGTGCCTACTCAGCGGCGATTGTGTTAGCAGCCGTTGTATTTGCTGTTTTAACGGAATATACATATCAAAAACTTACCGGACAGAAGGTGACGGTTCTTGACGGGAGCGCCCTGGTGACAGGACTGCTGCTGGGTTTGAACATGCCGCCCACCGTTCCTCTGTGGATTCCGGTTTTGGGAAGTATTTTTGCGATTCTTTTTGTGAAGCAGTTTTTCGGGGGGATTGGACAGAACTTTATGAACCCGGCGCTGGGGGCAAGATGCTTCCTGCTGATCTCCTTTACCAGTATTATGGGTAATTTTACAGTGGACGGTATTTCCGGCGCAACGCCGCTGACAGCAGCGGCAGCAGGCGAAAAAGTGGATCTGGCTGCGGCATTTCTTGGTTTTACCAGCGGCTGTATCGGCGAGGTGTCAACACTGGCTCTTCTGATCGGCGCGCTCTATCTGCTGGTGAAGAAAATTATTACCTGGCATATTCCGGTATGCTATCTGCTTACCTTTGCGATCTTTGAACTCCTTTTTGGCGGCAGGGGATTTGACTTGTATTTCCTGGCAGTTCAGCTTTGCGGCGGCGGTTTGATACTGGGAGCGTTTTTTATGGCGACCGACTACGTGAGCAGCCCGATTACGACAAAGGGAAGGATTGTGTTTGGAGTCCTGCTCGGAATCTTAACCGGAGTGCTGCGGACCTATGGCGCAACGGCAGAGGGGGTATCCTATGCGATCATTATCAGTAATCTGTTGGTTCCGCTGATTGAGAAGATTACCATGCCGACCGCTTTCGGCTTTGAAGCCGGCGCGCTGGAGGGAAAGAAGGGAATTTCCTTCCTTGCCTACAAGCCGGCAGTGAAGCTGCTTGTGATTACACTGGTATCCGGCATGGCGCTTGGCGGAGTTTACCAGTTGACAAAGGGACCGATCGAGAAAGCGGAGCTGGCGGCGCAGGCGGACGCCTTTGAGGCAGTCTGCCCGGATGCAGAGTCCTTTGAGGTGTCGGCTGACCTGCAGGCAAAGATAGAAGAGATCACGGATGAGAGCGGCAGCGTGGCGGAAGGAGCCTATGGCAATGTGGCTTATGACAGTGTGTATTCGGCGCTGGATGCATCCGGCAATGTGATCGGATATGTGGTAAATACGACCAGCAAGGACGGTTTCGGCGGCGAGATCACGATTAGCGTGGGAATTTCTATGGAGAAGGAGATTACCGGAATGGAATTTCTTACGCTTAATGAGACGGCAGGCTTAGGTATGAGGGCATCGGAACCGGAATTTATGAATCAGTTTGCAGGGAAGACAGTGGATGAATTTGAACTGACGAAGGATACGGCATCCGCCGGGAATCAGATACAGGCTTTAAGCGGCGCGACCATTACTTCCACAGCCGTTACCAATGCGATGAATGCAGCGCTGTACCTTGTGAACAGTGCGGTGGAATAGGAGGTGCGCAGGATGAATAAATATACAGAACGAATTTATAACGGAATTGTAAAAGAGAATCCGACCTTTATTCTGGTGCTGGGGATGTGTCCGACGCTTGCGGTAACGACATCTGTCCGGAACGCGGTCGGAATGGGGCTCTCGACGATGGCGGTGCTGGTGTTATCAAACCTTTTGATTTCAGCCCTGAGGAATATGATTCCCGATGAGGTGAGGATTCCGGGTTACATTGTAGTGATTGCCTCCCTGGTTACCGTGGTAGAGCTTTTGTTAAAAGCGTTTATTCCATCGCTGTACTCTTCCTTAGGATTGTACATACCGCTGATCGTGGTAAACTGTATCATTCTTGGACGTGCGGAAGCTTATGCCTCAAAGGCGTCACCGCTTATGGCAGCCTGCGACGGTATTGGAATGGGCTTGGGATTTACCATTGCCCTGACGCTGATCGGGGCGTTTCGTGAACTGATTGGAGCAGGAACGCTTTGCGGATTTCAGGTGATGCCGTCTGCGTATGAGCCGGTGGGGATTTTTGTGAAGGCTCCGGGCGCGTTTATTGTGCTGGGGGCGCTGATTGCCATCATGAACGGGCTTCATATTGAGAACCGCGCCAATAAGAAGACGGAAGGGTGCGACGGCGATTGCTGTTGCTGTACAAGCTCCGACTGCCCGGACAGAGGAGAAGAGCGCAAGGCGGAAAGTTAGGAGGGAAGAGACGTGTCTGAAATGATTTTATTGTTAGTAGGTGCGGCGCTGGTAAATAATGTGGTGTTGAGCCAATTCTATGGTCTTTGCCCGTTCCTGGGGGTATCCAAACAGGTAAAGACGGCTGCCAGCATGGGGCTTGCCGTTATCTTTGTTATTACGATTGCCTCGGCGATCGCCAGCCTGATCTATAGCTTTGTGCTGACGCCGCTTGATCTGCAATACCTGCAGACTATCGTATTTATTCTTGTCATTGCCGGCCTGGTACAGTTTGTGGAGATGTTTTTGAAAAAATCCAGCCCGGCGCTTTATCAGGCATTGGGCGTATATCTGCCGCTGATTACAACAAACTGTGCAGTTTTGGGCGTGGCGCTGACTAATGTGCAGAAAGAGTACGATTTTGTAAGCAGCGTTGTAAACGGCATTGGCACATCGGCAGGTTTTACCATCGCGATCGTGATTATGGCTGGAATTCGTGAAAGAAACGAGAATAATAATATCATCGGTCCCTTGAAGGGAATGCCTATTGTGCTGTTTACAGCGGCTTTAATGGCAATCGCCTTCAATGGATTTTCCGGTTTGATTTAAGGAGGGAGAAAGATGAGTGGAACAGCAATTTTACTTGCCGCAGTGATTGTCGGCGCGGTCGGCTTGATCGTCGGATTTCTCCTGGTAACGGCGGGTGAGAAATTTAAGGTAGAGACAGATGAGAAGGAAGCGGCGGTACGCGCCCAGCTTCCGGGAAATAACTGCGGCGGCTGCGGGTATCCCGGCTGCGATGGATTGGCGGCGGCTATTGCCAAAGGCGAAGCGCCGGTGAACGCCTGTCCGGTAGGCGGCGCGCCGGTGGCGGCGAAAATCAGCGCGGTTATGGGCGTCGAAGCGGGCGATATGATTAAAAAAGTGGCGTTTGTAAACTGTGCGGGAGATTGCGAGCATGCGCAGGATAAATGCAATTATTACGGAATAGCGGACTGCCGTGCCGCTGCGGCAACGCCGGGGCGCGGGACGAAGAAATGCGCGAACGGCTGTATGGGTTTTGGCTCCTGTGTGAAGGAATGTCAGTTTGATGCCATTCATGTGGTAAACGGCGTAGCAGTGGTGGATGCCGGGAAATGCGCCGGCTGCGGCAAATGTGCAGCTGCCTGCCCCAACGGGTTGATCGTTCTGATCCCGGATGCTGCAAAGTATGTGGTGCGGTGCAGCTCCCAGGAGAAGGGAAAGTCGGTAAAGGAGGCGTGCAGCCAGGGCTGTATTGGCTGTACGGCATGTACCAGGCAGTGTGAATTTGAGGCGATTTCCATGGACGGCAACGTGGCGGTGATCGATCAGGACAAGTGCCGGAAGTGTGGAAAATGTGCGCAGAAGTGTCCGGTAAAAGCAATTTTTGAGCGATAAGGAAGCCCAGAGAGCTGTGCAGCGTAAAGCGATGCATGGCTCTTTGCAATCTTCACAGGCGCGAAGAAGGGATAAGATAAAGAATGAAAAACAAGAGTTCTGCGATCTTATTAGCGGGGATCGGCATACTTTTGCTGTATATTGTCTGCGGCAAACGGACGGCGCTTAGGGAATTTGAAAAGCAGGCGTTTTATTTTGATACGGTGATTTCCCTGAAGTTTTATGCGAAGGAGAATGGCGACGAACTGATGCAGCATTGCCTGGAAATGTGCCGGGATATGGAAGATACGTTCAGCAGGACGAAGGAGGACAGCGAATTATATCAGATCAATCACCGCACGGAAAATGAGGTGGAGGTGTCTGAGGAAATGGCACAACTGATATCCCTGGGTCTGGAGTATTATGAAAAATCCGGTGGAAAATTTGATATTACGGTTGCGCCGCTGTCCGAATTGTGGGATTTCAAGAGCGAGGACGCACAGGTTCCGCCGGCGGAGAAAATTGCGCAGGCGCTTGCAAAGGTAGATGCTTCCAAAGTGCATGTGAACGGCAATATCCTGATTTTTGACCGTGCGGATACGATGATCGATCTGGGGGCGCTGGTAAAAGGCTACGCGGCGGACCGGCTGCGGGAGTACCTGCAGGCGAACGGAGTGGAATCCGGGATTCTCAACCTGGGCGGCAACGTCCTGACGATCGGCAGCAAGCCGGATAACGGCGCAGCATGGGAGGTAGGTATTCGGACGCCCTTTGACACGGCAGGCTCGTATATTGCCGTAGTAGAAGCGAGGAATCAGGCGGTAGTGACTTCCGGCATCTACGAGCGCTATTTTGAACAGGATGGCGTGCTTTACCATCATATCCTTGATCCCGATACCGGTTACCCGATTCAAAATGATATTTGGGAGGTGTCTGTTATCTGTGAGTCGTCGCTTCTCGGGGATGTACTCAGCACTACCTGCCTGGCGCTTGGAATTGACGATGCAAAAAAGCTGATTGAGGCAATGGAGGGAGTAGAGGCGGTTTTTGTCTGCGACGACCTGGAAGTGATTTACACGGATGAGAGTATGAAATAAGAGAAGTGCCGGCGTATGGAAAAGGAATGAGACGGATGGGAAAAAAGAGCAGAAATACAATGATATTGCTGGCGGTGCTGCTGCTGGTGGCAGGGGGCATCATGATAGGGCAGGCGCTGTTAAAAAAGCCGGGCGCTTTCGCGGTTGTGCAGGTAGACGGGGTGGAGGTAGCCAGGCTCGACCTTGCCAAAGATACGGCTCTGGTGATCGGCGGTGAAAAACAGGATTATAATATCGTGGAGATCAAAGACGGGTGCGCATCCGTAACGGAAGCGGACTGTGCGGATCATATCTGTGTGCGTACGGGAAAGATCTGTAATCAGGGGGAAGTGATCGCCTGTCTCCCGCATAAGCTCATAGTATCAATTGAGCGAAAAGACGGAAAAGGGCAGGGGCAGTCGATGGAATTGCGGGCTGATTTTTAGCCCGCATATTTATTTTCCTGAGAGGGCGGAAGATACATCCGCACCTTATCAATGCGGTTTTTATCCACCGAATCAGCGATCAGGCGGATGCCGGAATCTACGGTAATCTCTTCATTTACAAGCGGAAGGTGATCCAGATTGTCAATCATCAGTCCGCCGATAGAATCATAGTCTTCCGAGTACAGCGCAAGCCCCAGGGCATCGTTTACGTCGTCAAGCTTCATGGAGCCTTCGATCAGGTACTCGGTATCAGAAATTTTCTGAATGAGGTTTTCCTCATCTTTATCATATTCATCCCGGATTTCTCCGACGATTTCCTCCAGCAGATCCTCAAGCGTAATCAGTCCGGCGGTAGCGCCGTATTCATCAAGGACGATAGTAAAGTTAATGCAGGCCTTGCGCATTTCCTCCATCAATTCAGAAGTATTTTTATATTCGTAAGTAAAGTAAGGCTCCCGCATCAGCTCGCGCATCTGAAACGTCTCTCCGGTATGAAAAAGCAGATCTTTGATATTCAGCACGCCAATGACGTTATCGACGCTTTCTTCATAGACCGGCAGACGCGTAAATTGCTCCGCTTTGAAAATTTCCAGGACTTCTTCATAGGAGGCATTCACATCGACGGACGCCATATCGACGCGGGGGATCATAATGTCTTTTGCCTGCGTGTCGCCGAAATCAAATACGTTGTAAATCATCTGTTTTTCTTCCTGCTCGATGACGCCGTCCTCGTGGCTGACATCCACATAAGTACGGAGTTCTTTCTCTGTCATGACATTGCGCCCCGCATCAGGGTCAACTCTTAACAGCATCAGGAACAGACGGGCTAATTTATTGGTAATAAAAATGACCGGCGTTAAAATGCACATAAGCAGGCGGATAATGCCTGCGTAAGACAGGGCAAGCTTTTCGGCGTGCACTGTGGCGAGGGTTTTTGGTGAGATTTCACCAAAAATCAAAACAAGCAGAGTTAAGACGCCGGTACCAATGCTGGCGCCCACATTTCCCCACAGGCTCATAGTCAATGTAGTCATAAGCGCGGAAGCGCTCAGGTTTACAATATTATTTCCTATCAAAATAGCGCTGAGCATCCTGCCGGAATCAGACGTTACTTTTAAAAGTGTCTGTGCTCGTCTGTCGCCGGAATCTGCAAGCGCTTTCATTCTGATTTTGTTTACCGCGGTTAAAGCAGTCTCGGCAGAAGAAAAAAAAGCGGATAATAAAATCAGCAAAAATATCGTGATTAGCTGGCCTGCTTCACTCGAATCCAAAATATCATCTCCTTAAAACAGATCTGTATTATAAACGTCATGATAACCTATCTGAGTGGAAAATTCAAGAAAACACAGGTATTTTATTTAATTTTAAGGAATATTTTATACATGCCCGCATATATTGAAGTAGACAGGAGGGAGAGACATGGATGGAGCAAAAGTGAGAGTAGTGATTAAATCCATTATTTCCGCTTACATAATTACCGGCATACTGCTGCTTTTGACGGCGTTTTTACTGTATAAAATGGAGCCGGAGCAGAGCCTGATATCGATTGGAATTCTGGTGATTTATGTATTGAGCTGTTTTTTAGGAGGGCTGATTGCCGGAAAAGGAATAAAAAGCCGCAAGTTTTTCTGGGGAATGGTGACGGGAATGCTGTATTTTGTGCTGCTTCTGGGAACTTCCTGGATATCCGGGGGTGGAATTCAGTCGGGAGCCAGCCAGATAGTGACAACGCTGCTTTTGTGTATTGGCGGCGGAATGCTTGGGGGAATGCTCGCTTAAAATGCGGTTGCTTTTTTGAGCGAGCCATGCTATATTAGTAACAACGTAAATTAGTTATATTATGTCTAACAATGATCAGGTCTATTCGGACAGATATCCAAGAAACATAGATAATCTATCATAGTACAACAGAAAGGAAGAAATATGACAAGAGAACAATATGAATCGCTTTCGGCAGCACAGTTAAAGGAGATTGCGAAAGCGAGAGGGCTGAGGGTTGCTTCTTCTACAAGAAAAGGAGAGGTAATAGAGATGATGCTTGCGGAAGATGCAAAAACTGAGACAGCAAAAGCGGATACGGCGAAAGCGGAAACGGCAAAAAAAGGAACAGAAAGGGCAGAGGCGCCAAAAGCGGATACGGCGCAGCCGGCAAAAGAGGACAAGCCGCCTATTGACATGGCGCAACTGGACAGCGGCGTTACGGCGCAGGGGATTCTGGAGGTCATGCCGGATGGTTATGGCTTTATCCGCAGTGATAATTATCTGCCGGGAGAAAATGACGTCTATGTATCACCGTCGCAGATCCGCAAATTTTCTTTAAAAACCGGTGATATTATTACCGGGAATACCAGAGTAAAGACCATGCAGGAAAAATTCAGCGCGCTTCTTTACCTGACCTCGATTAACGGGATGGCTCCGTCGGAGGCAGTAAAGAGATATAATTTTGAGGATATGACGCCGATTTTTCCTGATGAAAGGCTGCGCATAGAGCGCGGCGGCAAGGAGATCTCCATGAGGATTGTGGATCTGATCTCGCCGATCGGCAAGGGGCAGAGAGGGATGATCGTATCTCCGCCCAAAGCAGGTAAGACTACGCTGCTAAAGGGGATTGCCAAATCCATTTTGGATAACAATCCGCAGATGCACCTGATTATTCTTTTGATTGATGAGCGGCCTGAAGAGGTGACGGATATTAAGGAGGCAATCGTAGGACCGAATGTGGAAGTGATTTATTCTACCTTTGACGAACTGCCGGAGCATCATAAAAGAGTATCCGAGATGGTAATTGAACGCGCAAAGCGCCTGGTGGAGCATCAGAAGGACGTTGTTATATTGCTGGACAGCATTACAAGGCTGGCGCGTGCCTATAATCTGGTCGTGCCGCCAAGCGGACGTACCTTGTCCGGCGGGCTGGACCCGGCGGCGCTGCATATGCCCAAAAGATTTTTTGGGGCGGCAAGAAATATGCGCGAGGGCGGCAGCCTGACAATCCTTGCGACAGCGCTGGTGGATACCGGAAGCAAGATGGACGATGTGGTTTACGAGGAATTTAAGGGGACCGGTAATATGGAACTGGTTCTTGACAGGAAGCTTTCGGAAAAGCGTGTGTTCCCGGCGATCGATATTCCCAAATCGGGAACCAGGCGGGAAGACCTGCTTCTTGACAGGGAAGAGCAGGAAGCGGTATTTATTATGCGCAGGGCGTTAAATGGTATGAAAACAGACGAGGCGGTAGAAAATATTCTGAATATGTTTGTGCGGACCCGCAATAATAAAGAATTTGTTCAGATGGTGAAAAAGCAAAAATTTATTTAAATACTTGCACATTTGAAATTACTATGCTATAATTTCACAGACGTTTAACTGTAGGGACTTACAGGGATAGCCCGGGATATCTTGCTGCGGTAACACAAGAGCGGCATTGGCCGGGAAGGATTGGGACAGTTTCCCATAGGCAGTTCACAAATAATGAGAATAAGAGGTGAAAATAATGAAAGAAGGAATCCATCCTAAGTATTATCAGGCGACTGTAACCTGCAACTGCGGTAATACATTCGTTACAGGGTCAACAAAGAAAGATATTCACGTAGAAATTTGCTCAAAATGCCATTCATTCTACACCGGCCAGCAGAAATCTGCGGCAGCTCGTGGACGTATTGATAAGTTCAATAGAAAGTATGGTATTACAAAATAGTGAGTGTAAAGTAAGGTTGGGGTTGGAAAATCTCAACCTTTTTGAGTTCCGGTTTCCTTGCGCAGCCGCCGGCGGCGCGTGTATAATAAGGTAAAACCGGACGACATAGAAGGACAGGAGGCAGTATATATGAAAGGATCCGGAATTGGCGGGCAAGCCGTCATGGAAGGCATTATGATGAAAAATGGCGACAGATATGCCGTCGGGGTCCGAAAACCCGATAAGGAGATTATTGTCAAGACCTCGGAATATCCAAGCTATATTAAAGGGAAAAAAATATTATCAAAACCGTTTATCCGCGGGGTGTTCAGCTTTGTGGATTCCCTGGTACTGGGGATGAAGACGCTGACTTATTCCGCAAGCTTTTTCGAGGACGACGAGGAGGAAGAGAGCACGCGCGAACCGTCAAAGCTTGAGAAGAAGCTGGACGATTTTCTGGGGACGACAAAGGGCATGGACGTCCTGATGGGCATTACCGTGGCAATTTCCCTGGTATTTGCCATAGCGGTTTTTATGGTTCTGCCGTATTTTCTGTCAACGCTGTTAAGGAAAGTGACAGATTCCAATAATGTAGTCGCAATCTGCGAGGGTATTTTAAAAATCGTGATTTTTATGGGATATATTGTCCTGATTTCCAGGATGAAGGATATCCAGCGTGTGTTTATGTACCACGGCGCAGAGCATAAATGTATTAACTGTATTGAGCATGGAATGGAGCTGAATGTGGAGAATGTAATGAAAAGCTCCAGGGAGCATAAGCGCTGCGGAACCAGCTTCCTTCTGATTGTGATGGTAGTCAGCGTGGTTTTACATCTGTTTATCCGGGTGAAGTCCCGTTGGCTGGGATTTGCGATCCGCATACTGCTGCTGCCGGTTGTGGCAGGAATCTCTTATGAGTTTATCCGCCTGGCGGGATGCAGTGAGAACAAATTTGTGGCGCTTTTAAGCAGACCGGGGATGATGCTGCAGCATATGACAACAAGGGAGCCGGAAGCTGATATGGTAGAGGTTGCCATTGCGGCGGTGGAGGCAGTATTTAACTGGAAGAAATTTCTCAATGAGAATTTTGGCGCCCATTATGAGATAGAAGAGAAGGAATATGTCTGCGGGGAGACGATTGTCCCGGGTACGGAAAAGAAAACGGAGTCGCCTGAGCCGGAAGGAATGACAGGGGAAGCGGTTTCATGAACTACGGGGAAGCTCTAAGGGCGGGCGAGGATTATCTGAAATCCTGCCAGGTGGCGGATGCTTCGACGGACGCCTGGTATTTAATGGCATATTGTACCGGGCTGGACCGGGCGCAGTATTTTTTAAGGCAGAAGGAGACGCTGGAAGAAAAACAGCGGGAACAGTATGAGCGGCTGCTTAGGCGGCGCGGACAGCACATTCCCCTGCAGTATCTTACCGGATATCAGTCCTTTATGGGGCTGGAGTTTGCCGTGAACGAGCATGTGCTGATTCCCAGGCAGGATACGGAAGTCCTGGTGGAAGAGGCGCTGAAAAAAATAGCGCCGGGAGACGCGGTGCTTGATATGTGTACCGGTTCCGGCTGCATCATCATAAGCCTTGCGGCGGCAAAGGGGCAGATTACGGCATATGCTGCGGATGTTTCCGCTGAGGCGATTAAGGCGGCGGAGGCAAATGCGCGGCGCCTTCAGGCAAGCGTGGCTTTTGTAAAAAGCGATTTGTTTGAAAAGGTGGAGGGCGTATTTGACTGTATCGTATCGAATCCGCCGTATATCAGAAGCAGCGAGATCGCCGGATTAATGCCGGAGGTGGCAGAGTATGAGCCGGTATCGGCGCTGGACGGCGGTGAAGACGGACTGTATTTTTACCGCAGGATCCTGGAAGGGGCAGCTACTCATCTGAAACCGGGCGGCTGGCTGTTATTTGAAATTGGCTGCAGCCAGGGAGAAGCGGTATCCGGCATGATGTGCAGCGCAGGTTATGATAAAATAGAAGTGAAGAAAGATTTGGCATGCCTTGACCGGGTGGTACTGGGGCAGAAGCGATAGGAGGAAAAAGATGTTTGATAAGCTGGAGGATTTACTAATCCGTTTTGAGGAATTACTGAACGAATTAAATGAGCCGACTGTTGCGAACAATCCGGCGCGCTTCCAAAAGCTGATGAAAGAGCAAAGCGATTTACAGCCGATTGTAGAGGCTTATCAGGAGTACAAAAATTGCAAACAGACAGTGGAAGACAGCCTGTCTATGCTGGAAGAAGAATCCGATGACGAGATGAGGGAAATGCTCAAAGAGGAACTGAATGAGGCAAAATCCCGCATCGGTGAGCTGGAGCAGGAGCTGAAGATTTTGCTGCTGCCAAAGGACCCCAATGACGATAAAAATGTAATTGTGGAGATCCGTGCGGGAGCAGGCGGAGATGAGGCGGCTCTGTTTGCCGCAGAGCTGTATCGTTTATATGTAAAATATGCGGAAAGGAACCGCTGGCGGGTAGAGCTGTTGAACGCGGATGAAATCGGCATCGGCGGCATGAAGGAAGTAAACTTTATGGTTACCGGACAGGGCGCGTATTCGAAGTTAAAGTATGAAAGCGGGGTGCACCGCGTGCAGCGCGTACCGGAGACGGAATCCGGCGGAAGGATCCATACTTCCACTGCGACAGTGGCGGTCATGCCGGAGGTGGAAGAGGTGGACGTCGTCATCGACGACAAGGATATCCGTATTGACGTGATGCGTGCTTCCGGCAACGGCGGACAGTGCGTCAATACAACAGACTCGGCTGTGCGTTTAACTCACTATCCCACGGGAATTGTGGTGTACAGCCAGACGGAGAAATCACAGCTACAGAACAAGGCGAAGGCATTTGCCCTGCTGCGCGCAAAGCTATATGATATTGAACAGCAGAAAGCGCATGAGGCGGAGGCGGACCTGCGAAGAAGCCAGATCGGCACAGGGGACCGTTCTGAAAAGATCAGAACCTACAATTTCCCGCAGGGACGCGTGACGGACCACAGAATTAAGCTGACATTATATAAGCTGGACGCAATCATGAACGGCGATATTGATGAACTGTTAGACAGCCTGATCGCGGCAGACCAGGCGGCAAAGCTGGCAAATCTGAATGAAGAATAAAAAGTAGAGGAGAAGCAGTATGGGAAAATATTTTGGAACAGATGGATTTCGCGGGGAGGCAAATGTGAACCTGACCGTGGAGCATGCCTATAAGGTGGGACGTTTTCTGGGATGGTATTTTGGAAAAGAGCATAAAGCCAACATTGTGATCGGTAAGGATACCAGAAGAAGCAGTTACATGTTTGAGTATTCTCTGGTAGCAGGGCTGACCGCTTCGGGTGCGGATGTATATCTGCTTCATGTCACAACCACTCCCAGCGTATCCTATGTCGTGCGCACCGAGGAGTTTGACTGCGGCATCATGATTTCCGCAAGCCACAATCCGTTCTATGACAATGGCATTAAGATCATCAGCAGCAGCGGACAGAAGATGGAAGCGGGCGTGGAAGAAATGATCGAAAAATATATCGACGGCGAGATGGAGGAGATTCCTTTTGCAACGAAGGAAAACATCGGGCGGACGGTGGACTATGTGGCAGGAAGAAACCGTTATATCGGTTATCTGATTTCGCTGGCGACCCGTTCTTTCAAAAAGTTCCGCATCGGGCTTGACTGCTCGAACGGAAGCGCTTCTTCGATTGCCAAAAGCGTGTTTGATGCCCTGGGCGCGAAGACATATGTTATTCACAACGACCCAGACGGGACGAATATTAACGAGAACTGCGGTTCCACTCATATTGAGGCGCTGCAGCAGTTAGTGCGCGAAAAGGGGCTGGATATCGGCTTTGCCTATGACGGGGATGCGGACCGCTGTATTGCGGTAGATGAGAACGGAAATGTGGTGGATGGCGACCTGATCCTTTATGTCTGCGGCAAATATCTCAAAGAGAACGGCAGGCTGAAAAACGATACGGTAGTCACAACGATTATGTCCAATCTCGGGCTTTATAAAGCCTTTGACCGCGCGGGAATTGAATACGAGAAAACCGCTGTCGGCGATAAATACGTTTATGAAAACATGATGAAAAACGGCCACTGCCTCGGCGGCGAGCAGTCCGGGCATATTATTTTCAGCAAGCATGCGACGACAGGCGACGGAATCCTGACTTCGCTGATGGTTATGGAGGTAGTGACAGAGAAGAAAATGTCTCTGGGAGCTTTGACAGGCGAGGTAAAGATCTATCCACAGCTGCTGAAAAATGTGCGTGTGGCGGATAAGCGTGAGGCAAGAGAAAATCCGGCGGTCGTAGAGAGCATCCGGGCGATTGAGAACGAATTGGCGGAGGATGGAAGAATCCTTGTGCGGGAGAGCGGAACGGAGCCGGTTATCCGCGTGATGGTGGAAGCCGGGACTGCCGAGCTGTGCAGACGCTATGTAGACCAGGTGGTCGATGTGTTGTCAAGCCAGGGGCTGGTGGTGGAGTAATTCACAATGAATCAGAAATGGAAGAAGTTATTAGGATATTATAAACCGTACAGGGTTCTTTTTTTGTCGGATATGTTTTTCGCAATTCTGGGGGCTGGCGTAACTTTGGTCATCCCCCTGATTGTGCGTTATATTACAGGTACGGTGGTGTATCTGCCGCACACGCAGATGCTGTCTATGGTTTGGAAGCTGGCTTTTTTGATGCTGGTTTTGGTGGCGGTAGAATGTTACAGTAATTATTACATAGGATATTATGGGCACATGATGGGCGCAAAAATGGAGCGGGATATGCGCCAGGAGATATTCGGGCACTATCAGAAGCTTTCCTTTTCCTTCTTTGATAACCAGAAGGTAGGGCAACTCTTATCCCGCGTTACCAGCGACCTGTTTGATATCAGCGAGCTGCTGCATCACGGGCCGGAGGATCTGACGATTTCCATCATTAAGTTTGCCGGTTCTTTTCTTATCCTTATGTATATCAATACTGTGCTGGCGCTTGTGCTTTTTGCTTTTATTCCTTTTATCGTGGCGTTTGCCTTTATTCTGAATAAAAGGATGAAGCGGGCGTTTAAGCAGAACCGGGTGCGCATGGCGGATATCAACAGCCAGATTGAAGACAGCCTTTCAGGTATCCGGGTAGTGAAGTCGTTTGCCAATGAGGATATCGAGCTGCATAAATTTGGTGAGGGTAACCAGCGGTTTGTGCAGAGCAAGCAGCAGAGCTACCGTTATATGGGGGCTTATAATTCGGGACTTGGCGCATTGATTACCCTGGTTACAGTGGGGGTGGTCACGGCGGGTGCGATTCTGATTGCCGGCAATGCGATGGACGCCACAGACCTGATTACTTTTCTTTTGTATGTCAATAACTGTACGGAGCCGATTAAGAAGCTGGTGAACTTTACGGAGCAGTTTCAGAACGGCTATAGCGGCTATGAGCGCTTTTTGGAAATCATGGCAGTGGAGCCGGATATCGCGGACCGCAGGGACGCCGTTTCCCTTGACGGGGTAAAGGGAGAAATCTGTTTTGAGGATGTATCTTTTCGCTATGAAGAGAACCTTGACACAGTTTTAAGCCATTTCAATCTGAAGGTGAGAGCCGGCGAATATATTGCGATTGCCGGCAGATCCGGCGGAGGGAAGACGACGCTGTGCAGCCTGATCCCGCGTTTTTATGATGTGGATGGCGGCAGGATTCTTCTTGACGGTACGGATATCCGCCGGATTAAGCTCAAGGACCTGCGGAGGAATATTGGGATTGTCCAGCAGGACGTCTATCTGTTTGCGGAGAATGTAATGGAGAATATCCGTTACGGGAAGCCGGAGGCGACAGACGGGGAAGTGATAGCGGCGGCAAAGCTTGCCAATGCCCATGAATTTATCATGAGCCTTCCCGACGGTTACCAGACAGATATCGGGCAGCGGGGCGTGAAGCTCTCCGGCGGGCAGAAGCAGCGGCTTTCGATCGCCCGCGTGTTTTTAAAAAATCCGCCGATCCTGATTTTTGACGAGGCGACGTCGGCGCTCGACAATGAGAGCGAGAAGATGATACAGGAATCCCTGGAGAAGCTGGCGAAGGGGCGGACAACGTTTGTCATTGCGCACCGCCTGTCCACGATCCAGAATGCAGAAAAGATTCTGGTGATGACGGAAAAGGGGATCGAAGAGCAGGGTACCCATGAGGAGTTATTGAAAAAGAATGGAGCCTATGCAAGACTCTATCATGTACAGTAGAGAATAAGAGGAGAAAAATATGATTTCAGAAAAAATGATAGGTTTGGTGAATAACAGCTCGGCAATCCGCGCAATGTTTGAAGAGGGAAAGCTTATGGCAGAAAAATACGGAGCGGACAATGTCTATGACTTCAGCCTCGGCAATCCCAATGTGCCGGCTCCGGCAAGGGTAAAGGAAGCAGTTGAGGAGATTATCAACGGGGAAGATTCCCTGATGGTACATGGATATATGAGCAATTCCGGCTATGAGGACGTAAGAAGGACGATCGCCGATTCCTTAAACAGAAGGTTTGGCACCGCTTTTGCGGAGAAAAATATTCTGATGACAGTAGGCGCGGCGGGCGGATTGAATGTTATTTTAAAAACTCTTTTAAATCCCGGCGACCAGGTGCTGACGTTTGCACCGTATTTCAGTGAGTATCGTTCCTACGTATCCAATTTTGACGGTATCCTGGAGGCGATTCCGGCTAATACAGAGGATTTCCAGCCCAATCTGGAAGAATTCGCGAAGCGCCTGACGCCAAAGACGAAGGCGGTGATTATTAATACGCCGAATAATCCGACGGGTGTCGTTTACTCGGAGCGCGTCATTATAGAAATGGCGGATATTTTAAGGGCAAAGCAGCGGGAATATCATACCAGCATTTATCTGATCTCGGATGAGCCTTACCGTGAGCTGGCTTATGACGGCGTGGAAGTGCCGTACCTGACAAAATATTATGAAAATACCATCGTGGGATATTCTTACAGCAAATCCCTGTCTCTGCCGGGGGAGAGAATCGGTTACCTGGTAATCCCGGATGAGGCGGATGGCAGTGACCTGATTATCAATGCGGCGAATGTGGCAAACCGGATTCTTGGTTACGTAAATGCGCCGTCTCTTTTTCAGAGAGTGATTGCGAGGTGCGTGGATGAAAAGGTGGATGTGGAATATTATAACCGCAACCGTGAGACGTTGTATAATGGGCTTTTAAAGGCGGGCTTTTCCTGCATTAAGCCGCAGGGAGCATTTTATCTTTTTGTAAAATCGCCGATAGAGGATGAAAAAGAATTCTGTGCGGCGGCAAAGAAATACCATCTTCTGATCGTACCGGGCTCCTCCTTTGCCTGCCCGGGCTATGTGCGCCTGGCATATTGCGTTTCTTATGAAACCATTGTAAATGCGCTGCCGAAGTTTGAGGAGCTGGCAAAGGAATATCATTTATAAGAGGAGGCAGTGATGAACGCCTGGGAAGAAAACGTGCGTAAGGTAATTCCGTATACGCCGGGCGAGCAGCCTGATTTTGCGGATATGATTAAGTTAAATACCAATGAGAATCCCTATCCTCCCGCACCGGGGGTCACAAGGAAGCTGCAGCGGATGAAGGCGGAACCGCTGCGCCTGTATCCGGCGCCGGGCGCGGATGCGCTGGTGAATGGGCTGGCAGAATATTATCATCTGGATCCGGCACAGGTTTTTGTGGGAGTGGGTTCGGATGATGTGCTGGCGATGGCGTTTCTGACATTTTTCAATTCGCAGAAGCCGGTGCTGTTTCCTGATATCACATATTCGTTTTACGATGTATGGGCGGACCTGTTCCGCATCCCCTATGAATGCCAGCCGCTGGATGAACGGCTGCGTATTGTGAAGGAGGATTATTACAGGGAAAATGGCGGCGTTGTATTTCCGAATCCCAATGCACCGACCGGAGTGGAGCTGCCGTTAGGAGATATTGAAGATATCATACTTCACAATCAGGATGTGGTGGTTATTGTGGATGAGGCGTATATCGATTTTGGTGCTGCCACTGCATTGGAGCTGATTCAGAAATATGAAAATCTGCTGGTGGTGCAGACGTTTTCCAAATCGCGCTCTATGGCAGGGCTGCGGATCGGCTATGCTTTTGGCAGTGAAAAAATCATCAAATACTTAAACGATGCCAAATACTCCTTTAATTCCTACACTATGAACCGCCCCAGCCTGGAGCTTGGCGTGGAGGCACTTAAAGACGAGGCGTATTTTAAAACGACGACGGCAAAGATAGTTGCCACAAGGGAGCGTGTGAAAAAGCAGCTTGCGCAGCTCGGGTTTTCGTTTGAAGACTCCCAGGCTAATTTTATTTTTGCAACGCATCCTGAGTACCCGGCAAAACAGATTTTTGAGGCTCTGAAGGAAAACCATATCTTTGTACGGTATTTTAATAAGCCGAGAATTGACAATTATCTGAGGATTACCGTGGGAACAGAGGAACAGATGGAGACGCTGGTGAAGTTTCTGAAACAATATATGAGCAAATAAGGAGCGCTGATCATGAATGGTTTATCAACATGGATCGTGAATATGTTTGGGGGAGTGCTGTCAAAGGAGGCGCTGGTTTTCCTGATTTCTATGATACCGATTCTGGAGCTTCGCGGCGGGCTGATCGTGGCTTCCCTTTTCCAGGTTGAGATGTGGAAAGCAGTTGCAATCTGCATGATCGGCAATATCATACCGGTGCCATTTATCCTTCTTTTGATTACGCCGGTTTTTAACTGGCTGAAACAGACAAGAATCTTCCGCCCGATGGTGGAAAAGCTGGAAAATAAGGCGATGGGCAAGAAGGATCAGATTGAGAAATATCAGTTCTGGGGGCTGGTGCTGTTTGTCGGCATCCCGCTTCCGGGGACGGGAGCATGGACGGGATCGCTGATCGCGGCGCTTTTGGATATGAAGTTTCGCAAAGCGTTCCCGGCGGTCATCATCGGAATCTGTATGGCGTCTGCTATTATGACGACGCTTTCTTATCTGATACCGGGAATGTTTTTCTGAAAAATGCGGGGAGGTAACTATGTGTGCGGACAATAGCGCATATTCCGGCTTTGCCGGAGTCTATGACCTGTTTATGAGCGAGATTCCCTATGAGGAATGGCACCGCTATGTAAAGGGCATCCTCTGTGAGCATGGCATCCGCGACGGGCTGGTGCTGGAGCTTGGATGCGGGACGGGAACCTTTGCGGAGCTGCTCGCAGAGGATGGGTATGACGTGATTGGCGTTGATTATTCGGCGGAGATGCTGGAAATCGCCCGGGAGAAAAAAGAAAAATCGGGCGCGGATATTCTATATCTGTTACAGGATATGCGGGAGTTTGAGCTGTACGGCACAGTCCGGGCAATTGTAAGCGTCTGTGATTCCATGAATTATATTGGCACGGAGGCGGAGCTAAAGAAGGTATTTTCCCTGGTAAATAATTATCTTGACCCGCAGGGGATCTTTATTTTTGATATGAAGACGGCGTACTATTTCCGGGAAGTGATAGGAGACTGCGTGCTGGCGGAGAACCGGGAGGAAGGGAGCTTTATCTGGGAAAATTATTTTTATGAAGAGGAGCATGTCAATGAATATGACTTGACTTTGTTTATAAAAGAAAAGACAGGGCTGTTCCGCAAATATGAAGAGACGCATTTTCAAAAGGCATATAAGACAGAGGACGTCATCCGGCTTTTAAAGGAGGCGGGAATGGAGTTTATAGCTGTCTATGATGCCTTTACCAAAGAGAAACCGGAGCCGGACAGTGAGAGAGTCTACTTTGTAGCGCGGGAATCGGGGAAACTGCATCAGAAAGAAAAGGGAATTTAGAATAGAAGGAGATAATATGGCAGATTATATTGTAAGGGCGACTGCGGCAGACCATCAGATCAGAGCCTTTGCGGCGACGACAAGAGAGATGGTGGAATATGCAAGGAAAGTCCATAATACCAGCCCGGTGGCGACGGCGGCGCTTGGACGCCTGATGACGGCGGGCGCAATGATGGGAAGCATGATGAAGGGCGATGAGGATATACTGACCCTTCAGATCAAAGCCGGGGGGCCGTTAAAGGGAATCACAGTCACTGCGGATGCAAAGGGAAAGGTAAAAGGCTATGTGGGGAATCCCAATGTAGTGATTCCTGCCAACAGTAAAGGCAAGCTGGACGTGGCAGGAGCGGTCGGACCTGGATTTTTGAATGTCATCAAGGATATGGGACTGAAGGAACCCTATTCCGGGCAGACGATGCTTCAGACCTGTGAAATAGCCGAGGATCTGACGTATTATTTTGCAGCCTCGGAGCAGGTGCCTTCTGCGGTCGGGCTTGGGGTGCTGATGAACAAAGAAAACACCGTAAGACAGGCGGGAGGATTTATTATCCAGCTAATGCCCTTTGCGGCGGAGGAAGTGATCGCAGGGTTGGAGAAAAAGCTTGCCGGTGTGACGTCTGTGACCGCTATGCTGGATGCGGGCGATACGCCGGAGAAGATTCTGGGAAATCTGCTGGGGGATTTTGGACTGGAGATTACCGATACGATGCCGACAAAATTTTACTGCAACTGCTCGAAAGAGAGAGTATCAAGGGCGGTGGCAAGCGTGGGGAAAAAGGATTTACAGGAGATGATTCAGGACGGCAAACCGGTCGAGGTGAACTGTCATTTCTGTAATACCAATTATCATTTTTCCGTTGAGGAATTAAAAGAAATGCTGGACTTTCATGAGAAAAAAAGCGGCAGATAACCGTTCAAAAGACAGGAGGAAGAGCGATGAGACATGGGTTTGTCCGGGTTGCGGCGGTGACGCCGGATATGAAAGTAGCGGATTGCATTTTTAATGCGATGCAGATTTGTGCAAAAATGAAAGAAGCGGCAGGGCAGGGGGCAAAACTGATCGTGTTCCCGGAGCTTTGCGTCACCGGTTATACCTGCAGCGACCTGTTCTGGCAGGAGGCGCTGCTTTCCTCTGCCAGACGGGAGCTTCACCAGATTATTTTTGCGTCGAAGGAACTGGATGCGCTCATTTTTGTGGGGCTGCCCTGGGAGAAAGACGGCAAGCTTTACAATGCGGCGGCTGTCATCAGCGGCGGCAGGCTGCTGGGCATCGTTCCCAAACGTTTTCTTCCCAACTACGCAGAATTTTATGAAGCGAGGCACTTTACGCCGGGAAATGAAAAAGTGGAGTGGATAGAATTTGAAGGGACGCCCGTTCCCTTTGGAACCAATCAGCTCTTTTGCTGTAAGGAGATGGAGGGGCTTTGGGTAGCGGCGGAGATCTGTGAGGATTTGTGGGTGCCCAACCCGCCCAGCACGTCACATGCCGTTGCGGGAGCAACGGTGATCGTAAACCTGTCCGCCAGTGATGAGAATACCGGAAAAAGTATTTACCGGGAAGAACTGGTAAAGAACCAGTCGGCGAGGCTGGTCTGTGGGTATATTTACGCCAGCGCAGGCGAGGGCGAATCAACGACGGATGTAGTCTTTAGCGGACATAACCTGATCGCGGAAAACGGGACGGTTCTGAACCAGTCGGCGAGATTTAGAAATGAGATTACCTATAGTGAGCTGGACATCCACAGGCTGCGCAGTGAGAGGCGGAGAATGACGACGTATCAGAGTGCCGGTACGGATGCCTATGAGAAGATTGTATTTCATCTGAAGGAAGAAGCGACCGCATTGACACGTTTTATCGATGCAGCGCCCTTTGTGCCTTCCTCAAGGACAGACAGGGAAAGGCGGTGCGAGGAAATTCTTACGATACAGGCGCTGGGCTTGAAAAAAAGGCTTTTGCATATAGGATGCCGCTCCCTTGTTGCGGGGCTCTCCGGAGGCTTAGACTCTACGCTGGCGCTGCTTGTCATGGCAAAGGCGGTGGACATGGCAGGGCTTTCGCGGGAATCTGTCATAGCTGTGACCATGCCCTGTTTTGGGACGACAGACAGAACCTACCGCAATGCCTGCACATTGACCAAAAGGCTGGGGGCAACGCTTCGGGAGATTAATATTAAAGAGGCGGTTTCCCTGCATTTTCAGGATATCGGGCATGATCCGCAGAAGCATGATGTGACTTATGAGAACAGCCAGGCGCGGGAGCGCACGCAGGTTATTATGGATGTGGCAAACCAGACGGGAGGCATTGTAGTGGGGACAGGGGATCTGTCCGAGTTAGCACTTGGGTGGGCAACCTATAATGGCGACCATATGTCCATGTACGCCGTGAACAGCTCCATTCCCAAGACGCTGGTGCGGCATCTGGTGCGCTATTATGCGGACACCTGCGGGGATAAAGAACTGCAGGCAGTTTTGCAGGATGTGCTGGATACGCCGGTCAGCCCGGAGCTTCTGCCTCCTGAGAATGGGGTGATATCCCAGAAGACAGAGGATCTGGTCGGACCGTATGAGCTGCATGATTTCTTCTTATACCATATGATGCGTTACGGAGAAGAACCGGCAAAGGTTTACCGGCTTGCCTGTATTGCGTTTAAAGATACGTATGATGGGGAGACGGTGTTAAAATGGCTGAAGACCTTTTACCGCAGATTTTTCTCCCAGCAGTTTAAACGCTCCTGCCTGCCGGACGGACCCAAAGTGGGAAGCGTTGCCGTATCACCGAGGGGCGATTTGAGAATGCCCAGTGATGCAAGCTTAAACATCTGGAAGCAGGAACTGGAACAGTTGTAAGGAATGTTAGTTTTTGGCGAGGCTTAATGCCTCGTCAATTGCTTTTATGAGCATTTGTGAGGTATATTGATTGCTCTGTTCATAATAGATATTGTCGGCAGACTGCGTCTCGTAGATCTGGGCGGCGATACTGTCCAGAGAAGGTTTGACAAGCGGCAGCATGGAGGTGACAGCTTCGCTTAAATTGACGAGACGGATGCTGTTGATCTGGTCTTTATCTACCCGGACTTCCAGATTCAGGACCGCATTATTCAGGGTAATGGGAGTGGTATAGACTCCGGGAACATAGATTTTTTGCGCGGAGGCGGGGGAAGCCGTTTTTCTGCCGGGCCGGAACATCAGAGCCAGCAGAATAAACAGGGTAATGCCAAGGGCGATAAAAATGCCGGTATAGATCAATTCCCGTTTCTTTAGAACCAGAATTTTTGTTTTTGCGCTCATATTTTTCTCCTTTACTATGTATTACTATAGTGTATGCACAAAATACAGAAATCATTCGCCGTGTGGTGGGAGAAAAAAAGGGCTTGAAAAAGGAGAAAAAGTGTGTGAGAATAGGGGTATCTAAAGAAGAATGATATGGGGAGACAGGTTATGGGTTACGTAATTACAACAGATTCCACTACAGATTTACCAGAAGAATATTATCAGAAGCATCATTTAAACGTGCTGCCTCTGTCGTACATTCTGGATGGAGAAACTTACTGCAGAGGGCAGAAGGAACTGCCGACAGACGTGTTCTATGATAAGATGCGAAACGGTTCCATGCCAACGACTTCCCAGATCAATCCGCGGATGGCGCGGGAAGCCTTTGAACCGATTTTAAAAGAAGGGACAGATATTCTTCATATTGCGTTTTCCAGCGGGCTAAGCGGAAGCTACAACAGTACAAGGATCGCGGCGGAGGAGCTTGCGGAAGAATATCCGCTAAGAAAGATCATCGTGGTGGATTCTCTTTGCGCTTCCTTAGGAGAAGGGCTGCTGCTGCATAAGGCGCTGGAGAAAAAGGCGGAAGGATTGTCTGTTGAGGAGACGGCAAAATGGTGCGAAGCGCATAAGAAAAATATTGTGCACAGCTTTACGGTGGATGACCTGTTCCATCTATACCGGGGCGGGCGCGTATCGAAGACAGCCGCGTTTTTGGGAACGATGCTGAACTTAAAGCCGGTGCTGCATGTCGATGACGAGGGACACCTGATCCCGTTATCGAAGGTGCGCGGAAGAAAGAAATCCCTGCAGGCGCTGGTAAAGGCAATGGAAGAGCAGCAGGGAAGCTATCTGGGGAAGAATGATATCGTCTTTATCAGCCACGGCGACTGTTTAAAGGATGCGGAGTATGTAAAATCTCTTGTGGAAGAAAAATTTGGCATTCATTCATTTATAATAAATTCGATTGGACCTGTGATTGGGGCGCATTCCGGTCCGGGTACACTGGCGCTATTTTTTATGGGAGATCGAAGATAATGACAAAAATGTGACCAAAGATATGACGAAAGGGAGCCCGCTGCTGCTGTTGCTGCAGTTTACGCTCCCTATTTTTATCGGGAACTTATTTCGGCAGCTTTATAATGTGGTAGATACCATGATCGTGGGCAGGCTGCTGGGGGTGAACGCGCTTGCGGCAGTCGGGTCCACCGGTTCCCTGAATATTGTCCTGGATTATGCGATGATCGTGCTTGCTGGGCTTGACGTGGCGGGCGCTGCCTACGCAACGATCACCTCCCAGGCGGTTTCCGGCATCCTCTGTTTTTTCTATATAAGAAAAAAGTATGTGATGCTGCGCATGAAAAGAGAAGACGGAACCTTTCAGAACGATTTGTCAAGGACATAATGAAAGATATTAAAAAATGCCCGAAAATCAAGCATTTTCAAGCACTCCCACAATACACATATTCAGTTCTTTTTCATGCCCTGCATATCATTTTCTATCAGACGGATAATTTTGTCGTTCATGCTCCTTATCGTATTTCAGTTTCTTCAAACCGCTTAACGACTTGCTCAT
>CAZAQD010000004.1:0-6655 GCA_964487425.1 uncultured Marvinbryantia sp.
CGGTAAGCTGGAGCGTTTCGTAGCTGACTGGGCAAGAGAGAACGGCATCAAGCCGACGGCTCCGGCAAAAAAGAACGGCAAAAAAGTAGCGGTAATCGGTTCCGGTCCTTCCGGGTTGACCTGTGCAGGCGATCTGGCGAAGCTTGGCTATGACGTAACTATTTTTGAAGCGCTTCATGAGCCGGGCGGCGTATTGGTTTACGGAATTCCTGAGTTCCGTCTGCCGAAGCTGGATGTTGTGGCAAAGGAAGTGGAGAACGTAAAAGCGCTTGGCGTTAAGATTGAGACTAACGTCATCATCGGACGTTCCATTACGATCGACGAGCTGATTGACGAGGAAGGCTTTGAGGCAGTGTTCATCGGTTCCGGCGCTGGACTGCCAATGTTCATGGGCATCCCGGGCGAGACGGCAAAGGGTGTGTTCTCTGCCAATGAATACCTTACAAGAAATAACCTTATGAAGGCGTTCCGCGAGGATTATGATACGCCGATCATAAGAGGGGAAAAAGTAGCGGTTGTCGGCGGCGGCAACGTGGCAATGGATGCGGCAAGAACCGCACTTCGCCTGGGCGCGGAGGTACATATTGTATACCGCCGTAGTGAAGCGGAGCTCCCGGCGCGTGTGGAAGAAGTACACCATGCAAAAGAGGAAGGCATCATTTTCGACCTTCTGACAAATCCGACGGAAATTCTGGTTGACGAGAATGATTCTGTGGTAGGAATGACCTGTATCCGCATGGAGCTTGGCGAACCGGATGCTTCTGGTAGAAGGCGTCCGGTAGAGATTCCGGGTTCTGAGTTTACGCTGGATGTCGATACAGTTATCATGTCCCTGGGTACTTCTCCGAATCCGCTGATTTCCTCCACGACAATCGGGCTGGATGTGAATAAGCGCAAATGTATTATCGCAGATGAGGAGACGGGAAAGACCTCCAAAGACGGCGTTTATGCCGGCGGCGATGCGGTAACGGGCGCAGCGACTGTTATTCTGGCTATGGGAGCCGGAAAAGCGGCTGCAAAGGGAATCCATGAATTCCTGAGCAATAAATAAGATAGGCATTATTTGGGGAAAGGCTGCCGGCAGAAATTGTACGGCATCCTTTCTTGCTTTTAGAAATCATTTTAAGAAAGAGGGACAAGGTTATGAAGAAAAACAGAATCGTATTGTTGATATTTGCCATTCTTTGGATTTGCGGAGTGCAGGTGTGTGCAAAAACGATCCTTCCCACAGACGTAAGCCAGGCTTCGCAGGGCTGTACCCTTTTGGGAGTGGAGGGACAATATATTGTGCAGATCCAGGAGGCGCTTGACCGGATCAATGCGATCCGTCTGGAAGCATGCAAAGAAGGATTGGTAAACCCATCAACAGGGGAGAATCTGACGGTTAGTGATTATGTGCCGATCAAATGGTCTTCCGATCTGGAATATATCGCCAGGATTCGCGCGGCGGAATCCAGCCTTACTATGGAACATAAGCGAACAAATGGAGACCTTTGCTTTGCGGTGACAAGCCCGAATGGAGTTCAAAGCCAGGGAGAAGTGCTTGCGTGGAATATGGGCAATTCTATGCTTACGGGAATTGAGCAGTGGTATAGTGAGAAGGCGGATTGGAAAAATCAGAATTCATATGCAGAAACGGGCCACTACACTTCTATGATTGATCCTGCGAATTTATATGTCGGCATTGCCACTTTTTGTACAGATGCAGGATTCTTTTATAATACAACTGCCGGGGAATTTTCCGGGGAAAACGGTTTAGATGAGACGCAGGGAACGGCAGTAGCAGACTGTATACAGACGCTGGAAGTAAGCAACAGCTATTTAAAGAGCAATACATTCACAATCACAGGCAAGAATAGCGGAAAACGCGGTGACCGCAGTGAATTGAGCCTGACAATGGCGACTTCCCTGACGGACAAGGGGCTTGTCGTTTTGGCTCCTCTTACCTGGACATCTTCCAATACCGGGGTTGTGTCCGTGGATGCCACTGGAACGCTCACGGCAAATTCCTGTGGAACAGCCAAAATCACAGCCAGGGATAATGTCGGCAATACAGGAACCTTTACCTATACGGTAAATCATACCTGGGATGACGGAAAGGTAACAAAAGAGGCGACGTTAAAGAAAAAGGGAACTATGACCTATACATGTTCCAGCTGCAATGCCAAAAAGAAGGAATCACTCCCGAAGATTACCATTGCGAAGGGGAAAACATATATTGTTTCAGACATGAAATATAAGATTACCAGTGCAAGGAAGGATGGAAAAGGAACCGTCGCCCTGGTTGGAACGATAAAGAGCAAGGAAAATCTGAGCAGCCTGAAGGTAACGGGAACGATTCGTCTTGGCGGAATAAAATTCAAGGTAACCGAAATAGGAGCGAAGGCATTCAAGGGATATACGAATCTTAAAACCGTTTCCGTAGGAAAAGGGATTAGTGTGATAGGAAAAGAAGCATTCAGCCAGTGCGGGAGCCTTGTCAAAGTTACGCTGGGAAGTGACGTGACAAAGATCTCTAATAAAGCATTTTATAAGTGTACGAAGCTGCAGACGCTTACCATCAAGAGTAAAAAGCTGAAAACAGTTGGGAAATATGCCATTAAGTCCATATCCGGTAATGCTGTAATTAAAGTTCCTTCTTCCAGTCTGAAGGCATACAAAAAACTGCTTAAGAGCAGTACCGGATACAAAAAAACAATGAAACTCAAAAAATAGAAAATCAGAACGGATCATTTATGAAAATTACACTGATTACCGTAGGCAAGATCAAAGAAAAATATTTTACAGATGCCATTTCCGAATACAGCAAACGCCTGTCACGCTACTGCAGGCTGGAGATTGTGGAAGTGGTGGACGAAAAGACCCCGGATCGTGCAAGCGAGGCGGAGGAGCTGCAGATTAAAGCAAGAGAGGGCGAGCGGATTCTGAAAAACATAAAGGATGGGACATATCTGATCGCCCTTGCCATTGAAGGAAAGAGGATGAGCTCCGAAAAGCTGGCTGAGTTTATCGGCAGGCTTGGCGTCGGCGGCGAAAGCCACCTCACTTTTGTGATTGGCGGTTCTCTGGGACTGGATGATCGGGTATTGAAAAAAGCGGATGTTCTTTTGAGCTTTTCGGAGATGACATTTCCTCATCAGTTGATGCGGCTCATCCTGCTGGAACAGATTTACCGGAGTTACCGGATCATACAGAATGAGCCGTATCATAAATGAGTAGGGGAGAAGCTTTATGAACAGGAAAAAGAGCACGAACTGCGAATCCTGCAGCAATTATATCTATGACGACGAATATGGGTATTATGTCTGTGAGGCGGATATGGATGAAGACGAGTATGTGCGTTTTTTAAGCCATGTTGATTTTGCGTGCCCGTACTATCATTCGGACGACGAATATCTGATTGTGCGCAGGCAGATGTAGCATTCACAAATAACTGGCATACCCGGGCAAAGCCCGGGCATATACTGGATAATAAAGTGAAGAAATAGTGATGGATTTATGAAAACGCCCATTTACCGGAAAGTCGCCTCCGCAATGGAGATTCCTGAAGATTTGTCTGAAAAAGCTTCCCTGGTGGAAGTGACCGGACAAAATGCGGTTCGCATTGAAAATTACCTGGGAATCATTGAATATACGGAAATACGGCTTCTTTTACAGTGCAAAAAATGCAGGCTTGAGATAACCGGAAATGATCTGTTTATTGAATCATACACCCGTGACGAATTGCTGCTTCGGGGGCGCATCGACCAGGTACACTATTTTTAACGGGAGGGATATTCTCTGACCGGACGCCTGATTTTACTTCTGAAAGGCTATGTAAGAATTCTTATCTGCGGCGGTTCTTATGAGCGCTTTTTAAATCTCTGCTCCAATCATCGCATTCTGTTATGGAATCTGTCTCCTGCAGAAAAGGGATATGAGGCAAATCTCTTTCTGAAGGATTTCTACAGGCTGAAGCCGTTTGCCAGAAAATGCCGCACCAGGATCCGTGTGAAAGAAAAAAACGGGCTGCCTTTTTTTTTGAACCGCCACAGAAAGCGAAAAGTGTTCGTGCTTGGAGTTTGCTGCTGTGGTGTTTTTGTTTATTTACTATCCTGTTTCATCTGGAACATCCAGATCGAGGGCAATCAATCGGTTAGTCGGCAGGTCATGCTGGAATATCTGGCTGAAAATAAAGTCGGATACGGAACATCCAAAAACGCCATAGACTGCAGGGAGCTTGCTGCGCAGCTAAGAAGCCGTTTTCCTGATTTTGCATGGGTTTCCGTCAAAATCAAGGGTACGGGCTTGCTGGTGGATGTGCAGGAGGGCATCGATATCCGGCTGCTGGAGGAAAGAGAGTATGAGGACAGCGACCTCGTTTCCGACGTGAATGGACAAATCGTATCCATGATAACGAGAAGCGGGATGCCGCAGGTTAGCGAAGGCGACGTGGTCGCGGAGGGGGACTTATTGGTGCTTGGAAGGCTGGAGATCACGGATGACGCGGAAGAAGTGGTTTCCTACCGTTACTGCGCCGCAGACGCGGATATCTATGTCCGTACAGAGATTCCCTATCACGATGAATTCTCTCTGGAATATGAATGCGCTGCCTATACAGGCAGAAAGCGCTACGGCGGATATCTGGAATTCTTCAGAAAATATTTTGGCATTCCCGCACATTTTGCTTCTTTTGAGGAATTTGACGTGCTTGAAAAAGAGTATCGGCTGCGTATTTTTCAGGACTTTTATCTTCCGTTTTCCTTCACGGCAGTTACGGCGCGCGAATATCAGACGGAGATCCGCACATACACGCAAAATGAGGCGATGCAGATAGCTAATGATAAATTACAGAAATTTCTATCACAAAAAGAAGAAAAGGGGGTTCAAATATTTGAAAAAAATGTTAAAATAGAGGTGCGTGCGGCTTCATGCTGTGCAGACGGCACGATTACGGTAGTGCAAAAAGCCGGCAAACGGGTCCGCACAGATAAAATCGACCTGCAACAGGAGTGATCAGCGTACATGAGTATTGTGGAAACTGCCATAACCATACCGGCAAATCTGGAAAGCAATATTTTTGGCCAGTTTGACCAGCATATTAAAAAAATAGAAAAAACTCTGAACGTGACTGTGATCGTCCGGGACGGGGAGATCAGAATACTCGGAAGCGCATTGGCATCGGCAAAGGCGGGTGAAATTTTACGGCAATTGTCGAGGCTTGCACAGGAAGGGAATGTAATCACGGAGCAGAATGTGGATTACGCACTGGCACTTTCCTTTGAGGATAAGGAATCCGCAATTGTGGAGATTGATAAGGACTGTATCTGCCACACGATCAATGGAAAGCCGATCAAGCCAAAGACACTGGGGCAGAAGGAGTACGTGGACGCGATACGGCAGAAGATGATCGTGTTTGGCATCGGCCCCGCCGGAACAGGCAAAACGTACCTGGCGATGGCGATGGCAATCCAGGCGTTTAAAAACGACGAGGTGGGACGGATCATTTTAACCAGGCCGGCTATCGAAGCCGGGGAAAAACTGGGATTCCTCCCGGGCGATTTGCAGAGTAAAGTGGATCCTTATCTGCGTCCGTTATATGACGCGCTGTATCAGATCATGGGGCCGGAAAGCTTCCAGAAGAATATGGAAAAGGGGCTGATAGAGGTGGCGCCGCTTGCCTATATGCGCGGGCGCACGCTGGATAATGCCTTTATTATTCTGGATGAGGCGCAGAATACGACGCCGGCGCAGATGAAAATGTTCCTTACCCGTATCGGGTTTGGTTCAAAGGTGATTGTCACCGGCGATATGACACAGAAAGATCTGCCTGCAAGCGCGCAGTCCGGGCTCGATATTGCCGTCCGGGTATTGGGAAAGGTGGAAGATATTGGATTCTGCCACTTGACCAGCAAGGATGTGGTACGCCATCCATTGGTTCAGAGAATCGTACAGGCATATGAGGAATATGAAAAAAAAGAAAGCAAAAAGAGTGCGGCAAAGGCTGTGCGCAGCAGAACCGCCGAGACGAAGAAAAGAGGGAGCCGGGTATGACGATCAATCTGGAAATGGAGTGCGAAACAGAATTTTCTTTTGACTGTTTCGCCGTTGCCAAACAGGTAGTAGAAGCTGTTCTTGACTATGAAAACTGCCCTTATGAGGCGGAAGTGGCGGTTACCCTGACTACGGATGAGGAGATACATAAAATCAATTTCGAGCAGAGGGGAATCGATCGTGCCACGGATGTACTGTCGTTTCCTATGAACCAGTTTCCGTCTCCGGGAGAATACGCGTTTCTGGAAGAAGAGACGGTCGGTTGTTTTCACCCGGACAGCGGCGAATTACTGCTGGGGGATATTGTGATCTCGGCGGACCGGGTGGTTTCCCAGGCGAAGGAGTACTGCCATTCACAGCTTCGGGAATATGCCTTTTTGATCGCCCACAGTATGCTTCATCTGCTGGGCTACGATCACATGGAGCAGGAAGAAGCAGAAAAGATGGAACAAAGGCAGAGAATCATTCTGGATTCCATTGGCATTACAAGAAACTAATTTAAAGGAGGATGAATAATTATGAAAAGGAAAATGATGGCATTGGTTCTCGGCATGGCAATAGCGGCGCTGCCGGCAACTGCAGCGTTTGCAGAGGATGCGTATTATGAGGATACGTATTATGA